>CAXBGV010000137.1:0-7649 GCA_963975235.1 uncultured Flavobacterium sp.
AGGATTCCTTTATGGTCAAAATAATAGGCGCAAAATAGTCCAATTGCGGTAGGGATTAAGGTTGCTAATCCGTAGTGTGTACCAAAAGCCGTGTATTGAAATTGCAAATAGCCTATAAAAATACAAGTAAGTAAAAGTGCGGCCAGAATGAGGTAATCATAAATGGGATTTTCAAAGCTGGTTTCTCCTCTTTGAAAACCGCTTGCGTTCTTGAAACTAAAATAGTAACAAACAATGGTCACTACTAATAAAAGACTCAAAATAGCTACATGACCAATAGTATTTATATGTTGATAAATTAAAATTCCGATTCCTGTTGTAAATGACAATACAGAAAGATAAAGGAATAACTTCAACTCTGCATGGAGCGAAAAAATTCCTAATTTCCGATAGGCTTTAACTTGGGTAAGTTGGGCTTCAGTTAGTGAATTTTGGTCAAAAAGTGCCTGAGTATTTTGTTCTTCAAAACGGTTCATAAATGGTTTTTAAATGGCTAGTGACCAAATATATGTGTTAGTTTTTGATTTAATGTAAACATTATATAAAAAAAATGCGCTATGATTATCATAGCGCATTTCTTGATCTTTATATATTTATCTTAATTCTGAATTTTGATATCACATACAATTTTAGGATCGTAACCCACTCTTGATACTGATTTTACATGGATTACTCCTTTTTTTCCTGCAGCATTTTTAAATAATACTATTGTTGGAACTTGTGAATCTGGAAACGAATTGCCATCATCTTCAATAACTAAATTATCTAAATCTGATCCATTTTCTAATGCATTAAATTGAGCAACTGTATATTCATCAGTTACATAATTGACATAACTTGTAGTTGTTCCATTTGCTAATCCATCATCTGAATCATTCGGACTCATGAAAAAATTAACATTATAACCAAAGTTATTAAATGCGAGGTCAACTGTAGGTACTATTGCGTCAGTAATTTGACTCTTTTTGTATGATTTACCCGTTTCTGTTGAAAAGTAACGCCCTGAATCAAATCCTTCAGAATCGTCTAATGAAAAATTGATGTCAGTAAATGTTTTTAAGGTAGCTGTTTCAACAACCTCCGTTTCATTGTTATCATCCGATGAACAACTTGATAGTGCTGTTGCACAAATAAATAAAACTGATGCTAATTTTGTAATAATTTTCATTTTATTTTTTTTTAAATTTTGTGCAAATGTACTAACAAAAAATTAATATTAACAAGAAATAAATTAGCAATTAAAAGTTAATAGCACTGTTTTTTAATTTTAGAAAAATTAAACAATAAAGCTTCTCAATTAGGTATTTTATGAGGATTTTTATAATGTTTTATTTAGCGTTTTTAGATAAGTGCTTTGTTCATTTTCTCTTTGATTTCAGCCAAACATAAATTGTTTATGCTGCCTTCGTGTGTGTGTCGGGTTGCTTTTGGGGACTGGTAAGTTCCGTTTTCTAATTGCTCAGCAACCGCTTTGTAAGCATCTCTAAAAGGCATTCCTCCAACTACCATTTCGTTTAAAGTGTCTACTGTAAAGAGGTAATCGTATTTTTTATCGTTTAGAATATTGTCTTTTACTTTGATGTCTTTTATCGAGAAAATAGCAATATCTAAGCAAGCTTGTAGGTTTTGAATCGCTGGAAACAATCCTTCTTTTAACAACTGTAAATCTCTGTGGTAGCCACTAGGCAAGTTGTTTGTAATTAAAGTGATTTCGTAGGGTAATGCTTGAATTTTGTTGCATTTTCCACGAATTAATTCAAACACGTCTGGGTTTTTCTTGTGTGGCATAATGCTCGAACCTGTAGTCAGGTGCGCCGGTAAGCCTATGAAATCAAAATTCTGACTCATGTACAAACACACATCCATAGAAAACTTAGCAAGTGTTGCAGCCACGCTACTCATTGCAAAAGCCAATGTTTTCTCAGATTTTCCGCGACTCATTTGAGCGGCAACCGAATTGTATTTTAAAGTTTCGAAACCCAATTCTTTGGTGGTAAAGGTGCGATTAATAGGGAAGGAGCTACCATATCCTGCAGCCGATCCTAACGGATTTTGATCGACTACTTTCAATGCGGCATTTAGCATCGTGATGTCATCAATCAAGGTTTCTGCATAAGCTGAAAACCACATTCCAAAAGACGATGGCATAGCAATTTGTAAGTGCGTATACCCTGGCAATAAAACATTTTGATATTTCTCAGCAGATTCCATTAACAAATCAAAAAGCGCTTTTACTTGCGCTTTCATTTCGATAACGACATCTTTTAGATACAAGTTCACATCAACCAAAACTTGATCGTTACGAGAACGTGCGGTATGGATTTTTTTCCCTGCATCACCTAGTTTTGCAGTCAATAAATATTCGATTTTCGAATGTACATCTTCAAATGAGTCTTCGATCTCGAAATTTCCAGCGGCTACATCAGCTATGATTTCGTTTAATGCAGTTACTAATGAATCTGTTTCGGTACCAGTTAATAAGCCTATGTTTCCAAGCATCTTAGCATGAGCAATAGAGCCTAAAGCATCGTATTTTGCTAGAACCAAATCCAGTTCTCTGTCGTTACCCACAGTGAATTGTTCAATTTGCTTATCAGTAGGTATTCCTTTTTCCCAAAGTTTCATATTGTTTTTTGTTTCAGGTTTGAAGTTTCAATTTTTTAGGTTGTCGCTTTGTTTGTGTTTTTTGTTTCGCAGAGCATCTCGGAGATTGCTCAGAGCCTCGCGGAGTTTTTATTATTATTATATCTTCCTTTGGTGCACTTAATTTTAGCCCCGATAGCAGTGAAAATCCTTTGATTTTTTTTCTTCAAAAAATTAAAGATTGTAACGAATAGCGGGATTAGCTCCTAATTATTTTACTGCTTTAAAAAATCACTTAGTATCTTAATGTATAAGTCGATTCCTTCTTCGATTTCGTTTAAATATATAAATTCATCAGCTGAGTGTGAACGCAACGTATCCCCAGGTCCTAATTTCAAAGATTTACAACTCAAAACCGATTGGTCTGAAAGCGTTGGAGAGCCATAAGTTGATCTTCCTAAAGCGATTCCTGCTTGCACCAAACCGTGATTTTCGGGGATTGATGACGAACTTAAATTCATAGAACGAGGCATAACTTCGGCATTTACGTGTTCTTGCACGATAGCTAAAATTTCGTGATTAGTGTAGCAATCGTTGACGCGAATATCAACTACGATATCACATTCTGACGGAACCACATTGTGTTGTTTTCCAGCGTTAATTTGGGTTACGGTCATTTTAACGGGTCCCAATTGCTCTGATACTTTTTCGAATGTATAATTTTTAAACCACTCCATTACGGGAATCGTTTTGTACAAAGCATTGTCGTCATTTTGATGTGCAGCGTGACTTGGGGTTCCTTTGATTTTAACATCGAGAACAAGCAAACCTTTTTCGGCTATAGCCAATTGCATTAAGGTAGGCTCGCCCACAATGGCACATTCTAGCTCGGGCAGACTTTTTAAAACGCTATTTAAGCCGTTTTTACCGCTGCTTTCTTCTTCTGCCGAAGCCACCATTACAATATTGTACGGCAAGTTTTCTGCAGCATAAAAATGGACAAAAGTAGCCAACAGTGAAACTAAGCAACCACCAGCATCGTTACTACCTAAACCGTATAGTTTTCCATCTTCGACAATGGCTTTCAAAGGGTCTTTAGTATACGCCTGATTGGGTCTCACGGTATCGTGATGCGAGTTCAGCAATAGTGTTGGTTTATTTTTATCGAATGTCTTGTTGTACGCCCAAATATTGTTGTTTTCTCTCTCAAACGGAATGGTGTTTACAGCAAACCAGTTTTCGATTAGAATCGCAGTATGTTCTTCTTCACTTGAAAAAGACTGCGTTTCAATCAGGTTTTTTAATAAGGCAATCGCTTCTTGAGTAAGTGTTTCTTTGTTTTTCATATTTTTCTATAACGAAGTCCTGTTGGTACTTAGTTTTTTAATTTGTGAAAATTCGTGCTTAGTTGCTACAATTTTATAGTTGTACAAACTGCATTTGCATCTTGCAACATTTTATGATGTCCGATTTTGATTTTTTGAACCCCTTTAGACAAGCTGTTGAAACAGTTGTCTAATTTAGGAATCATACCCGAATGAATGGCTTTTTCAGCCTTTAATTTGGCGTACAATTCAGGATTTATTTTTGCAATAACTGAACTGTCGTCTTCGGCATCGTAAAGTACACCTGATTTTTCAAAGCAATAACTTAGCGTTACTTCAAAAACTTCAGATAAGGCTATTGCTAATTCGCTTGCAATCGTATCGGCATTTGTGTTTAGTAATTGTCCATTTTTATCGTGCGTAATTGCACAGAAAACAGGAACTATTCCGCTGTTTAATAATGTTGTTAAAAGAGGAGTATTGACTTTTTTGACATCACCTACAAATCCGTAGTCAATTGTTGGATGATTTCTTTTATCAGACTGGATTAAATTTCCATCTGCTCCAGAGAATCCCATCGCATTGGCATTGTTAGCTTGCAATTGTGCCACAATGTCCTTATTGATTTGGCCTGCATAAATCATCACTACAACCTCAAGCATAGCAGCGTCAGTAATGCGGCGTCCATCAATCATTTGAGGAACTAAACCAATGCTTTGTGCCATCTTAGTAGCCGATTTTCCGCCACCGTGTACCAATACTTTTAGTCCGTCAATTTTAGCAAAATCAGCTAAAAAATGTTTGAGCTCTTGGGCGTTATCAATGATGTTTCCACCAATTTTAACAACCGTAATGGATTTCTTATTCTGCATTTTCAAGGATTTTTTGCAATACTAGTTGTGCTGCATAGGTTCTGTTATTCGCTTGTTCGATTACAATGGAGTTTTCGCTGTCCAATACCTCATCAGAAACTATTACATTACGTCTTACCGGTAAACAATGCATGAATTTGGCATTATTAGTCAAGGCCATTTTCTCAGCAGTTACAGTCCAGTTAGGGTCGTTGTTTGTGATTTTACCGTAATCAATATAGTTGCTCCAGTTTTTTGTGTAGATAAAATCGGCGTTTTCAAAGGCTTTGTTTTGATCGTGCTCTATAGTAGCTCCTTTGGTAATTTCAGGATTTAGTTCATATCCTTTTGGATGTGTAATTACAAAATCAGCATCTTGCAATAACATCATTTCTACAAATGAATTGGCTACAGCCTGAGGTAAAGCTTTGGGATGCGGCGCCCATGACAACACTACTTTTGGTTTGTGTTCAGTTTTGTATTCAGCCATGGTAATGGCATCAGCAAGTGCTTGCAAAGGATGTCCCGTACAACCTTCCATGTTCACGATAGGCACTGTAGCGTGTTTTAAAAAACCAGCCAAAACGGTTTCGGCATTGTCTTTATCTTTGTCTAATAAACCAGCAAAAGCTCTTACTGCAATGATATCGCAGTATTGCGACACCACTTCAGCCGCTTCCTTGATGTGTTCTGAAGCGCCCTTGTTCATTATTGCACCATCTTCAAACTCCAGAGTCCATCCTTCATTAGTAAAATTCATTACCATGACGTTCATTCCTAAGTTTAATGCGGCTTTTTGCGTACTCAAACGCGTTCTTAAACTAGGATTAAAGAACAACATTCCTAAGGTTTTGTTTTTACCTAGTTTTTTGTTTTTAAGTGGCTTTTTCTTGATTTTTAAAGCTTGTTTGACCCAGTGGGATATGGAATCGATATTTTGTACTGCTATGAAGTTCATTTCCTTTGTCTTTTCTACTTAATTTGTTAATTAGTATTTAGTTGCTATTTTTTAATTCAGATAATGACTCTTGCAAAGCCAAAATAAAGGTATCAATTGCTGCTGTTGTTATTGTTAACGGAGGGAGAATTCTAAGTAAATTTTTATTGCTCGATCCTCCAGTGAAAATGTGTTTTTCGATAATCATTTTCTTTCTCAAGGCGCTTACATCAAAATCGAATTCGACACCGAGCATCAATCCTCTTCCTTTTACCTTGGTAATTTCAGGAATTACTTTGATCGCTTCCAAGAAATACGCTTCGATTTTACTAGCATTTGCCATCAAGTCTTCTTTTTCGATAACTTCAAGAACTGCAATACTTGCGGCACATGCCAAATGACTTCCACCAAAAGTAGTCCCCAGTAAACCGTAGCTTGCTTTGAAATGAGGTGCAATTAAAATTCCTCCAATTGGGAAACCGTTCCCCATACCTTTTGCCATGCAAATAATATCTGGTGTGATACCGTGAAATTGGTGAGCAAAGAATTTTCCACTTCTTCCAAAACCCGATTGCACTTCATCCATAATCAAAACGACATCATGCGCTTTGCATACTTTTTCGAGCGCTTGAAAAAATTCGGTTGTTCCTTGATCTAAACCACCAACACCTTGAATAGGTTCGATAATGACGCAAGCAACATCTCCTTTTGTAAGTTCAGCTTCTACCAAATCAATTTGGTTTAATGGTAAAAAAGTAACGGCTTGCTGTGCGTTCATTGGAGCGACAATTTTTGGATTATCCGTTGTCGCCACAGCTGCCGACGTACGTCCGTGAAAAGCATTTTCAAAAGAAACTACTCTTGCTTTATTGGTATGAAAAGAGGCCATTTTTAAGGCGTTTTCATTAGCCTCTGCTCCAGATGAACATAAAAATAAGCTGTAATCTGTATAACCTGAAAGTTTCCCTAGCTTGTCTGCCAGTTCCACTTGCAGTGGGTTTTGGATGGCATTCGAGTAAAAACTCAATTTGTCCAATTGGTCTTTTACTTTGGCAACGTAATACGGTTGTGTATGTCCGATCGAAATAACTCCGTGACCAGAGTATAAATCTAAATATTCAATTCCGTTCTCGTCTGTAATTGTGCAATCAAGGGCTTTTACAGGGGTGATGGGATATAATGGGTAAACGTAAAATAAGTTCATTTTTTTTTTGTTTAAATGGTTTAAGGTTTAAAGTTTCAAGTTACGGGAGCAACCTTAAACTTTAAACTTTAAACAAATTTTTAAAATCCTGATGGTTTCAAATGCAAGCCGGTTGTCTCATCTAATCCGAAGATAAGGTTCATATTTTGAACAGCTTGTCCAGAGGCTCCTTTAACTAAATTGTCGATTATCGAAGTGATTAGAACTCGGTTACCTTTTTTCATTAAACTGATGATACATTTGTTAGTTTGTACCACCTGCTTCATGTTGATGTTTGTAGTTGTAACGGTTACAAAAGGTTGGTCTTTATAATAGGCTTCATATTTGGCTACCAAATCTTCTAAGCTTTCTTCAACGTTTGTGTATAGGGTAGCAAAAATCCCTCTAGTAAAATCCCCTCTATTTGGCACAAAGATGATTTCGTCATTGTAAGAAGCTTGCAACTGATTTACGCTTTGGTTTATTTCGCCCAAATGCTGGTGGTCAAAAGCTTTGTAATGTGACATATTATTTGATCTCCAACTAAAATGTGTCGTCTCAGAAGGGCTAACTCCGGCACCAGTACTTCCTGTTGTGGCGTTGATGTGCACATCGCTTGTTAGTAAATTGTTTGAAGCTAATGGCAATAAAGCCAATTGAATTGCCGTAGCAAAACAACCTGGATTAGCTATATAATTAGCGTTTTTAATGTTGGTTTTATTTAACTCCGGTAAACCGTAAACAAATGATTTACCTTCAAAATCTTTGTC
>CAXBGV010000138.1:0-7565 GCA_963975235.1 uncultured Flavobacterium sp.
CATATTAGTGAATCCCGCATGAACGAATAAGCGATTCTTGTCATCGAGGTGATAGTCGCTTAGTTCGGTCAAAAACTTTATGTGGCGTTGTTTAGTAAGCGAATTTACTTTGGCGTAAGCCGTGACAGTTGCTTCGCCTCCATGATTGTACCACAACAGATTATCCTTGCTTTCTGTAAGCCAATGTAGTAAAAGCTCGTCGTGATTTCCTCTTATAAAAACACAGCTGTTTGTTGTGCTTAAATCTATCAAATAGTCTAATACTTGTGGTGATTGGCTCCAGCCATCAACATAATCTCCTAAAAAAATTAAAGTATCTTGTGGGGTTACATGGGCTCTTTCGATAATTTGGTGAAGGGCACGCAAGCCTCCGTGAATATCACCTATAACTAATGTTCTCATTTTTTGTTTGGTCAATCAGGATTATAAAATACCCATTTGTTGTTTTGAAAAATATAAAAATAAACAAAAGAGTTAGGAAGCGGTAATTTTATGGCTTTTTTATTTTTTGACCAAGCAGTTTTTAAAATAAATCTTACTTTTGAGGCAAGCAACCAAACTCGTAATCTGCTGATAAAATGAGCTTAGGTATTTTTAAAAACGGTATGAAAAAAGTTTATCATTATATTTTCTATAAATTATATAGATATATGCTAACCACCCCAAATTCTAATTTAGCATTAAATGGTGCAGTGATTTATTTGAGTATAGGTTTGCTATTTAATTCAATAACAATTAATCTATTATTGAATAAATTTTTCAAACTGTATGCAATGTCAGGTAATTTATTTTTAACCATTGGTCTGTGTTATTCTTTTTTAATTTATTATTTCAACCATTGGTATTTTAAAAAAGATAATTTATATCTTAAAATAGAGGAAAGATTTAGTGTTGAAAGTAAGAGACAAAAAGCATTAGGGAATATATTTGTTTTTGTTTTTGTTGTTGGATCTGTTATTTTCTTTATGTTAACGGGATACTTAGTGAATAAATATTTTGGAGGATTTAAATAAAAAGAGCTGCTTGATTAAATAGGCATTACATTAGTTCCATAATAGCAAGAAAGTTCCGCAAATGATAAAAGATATATTAATGTGGTGCAGCTTTTATGTAAAAATTAGATGTTAGATTATGAATTGTTTTAATAGTAAATGGGAGTGGGCACGGATTGCAAATCCGCGCTATCCCTGCAATAATGTTGATTGCATATTCGCGCGATCGGCATTTGAAAAAGGCAATCAATTAAAGCTGTATGGTCATAGCCGTGGTAGTGCAGCAGCGGTAAGAATTGCGAATAAACTTGGAGCAATGAATATACATATTTCTGAAATGACTCTTTATGACCCAGTAGGGATGTATTTTGGACGTAGTTTTAATTTTGATTACCCTAACGTGTCGAAATTAACTAAATACTATCAAAGAAATCCTGTTGATGGTGTACTGTTTTGGGCTAATAATCCTTTTCAAGGCAGTCCAGTAAGCGGTAGTTTTCAATGGCCTGTAATTAACAATGTGAATTTAACGGGACAATCTTATAATGGAGGACTAATTAATCACTTAAATATAACAAGATATGCAATCAAAAATCCTTAAAATTAGTATAGTATTATACGTTTTACTAGTAGCAATACTAAATTCGAATTGTAAAGGAAAGCGTGATTTAGAAGACCAAATTACTATAACAATAAATTCAATTGATAAAGAAACCAAACAACGTAGAATTAATAAGTTTGATAGTGTAGTAGTTAGAAAAGAAGGGATTGGTTACACAACGAAAACTTTTGATAAAATTGGAGAATATGTAACAGATTCTACTGGTTCGGTTAAAATTAAAATTGATTCTTCTAAAATATGTGATATTTCAGTATCAGGATTAAATGTTTTAGGAGGAGATATGTATTATCCAGGATATTTAAAAGACGGTCAAGAAGTAAATATAGAAGTTATATCTCTTGAAAATAGGTAAATATATTGATGAATTTAAAACAGAAAACCCGAGCAATTGCTCGGGTTTTCTGTTTTAAAGCGAAGCTATATTTTTAGCAAAGAAGTCTTTAAATTTCTTTTGGGTTAAAAAGGTATCGATCACTTTACCCCGCCCCCGCATGAATCCGCCGCTACTACACGAATCCTCTCCCGTTCTCCATCGCTGATAAACCTATCAAATGAACATATAACACGCCTTTTATATATTGAAAACACTTGATTTAATTTTCTCGAAATATCACTAAATTAGGTGATTGTTTTATGTTAATAATTTTTATTAACTTTACGAAAACTTTTAAATTTTAGAAAGATGAACACACTTATTACTTTATCGATATTGATTATCAGAACGATACTAAGTTTATTGAATGATGTTCTGTCTTTTTTTAACCTTCACCTTTAGTATCGTATTTCATTTTTCTTACTACTCTCATAGCCTCCTTAAACGATAAGTATATAGGAGGATAAACTTTTAATACTGCCTTGGCAGTGATTAGTTTTTCTTTAGCTTCGGTAAATCCGTTTAAGTAGCAAATCATCAATGCCGATGGTAGGTTTTCCAAATCTCGTAGCTCTCTATTATTCAAAACCATATTCTTGTTCAGTTTGTCAAGTAAAGCTAGATTGGCGTTATAAATATGATATAGAACTTTTTTATTGTACTCTGGTGGCTGAAAAAGCATTTCGCTCTCTATTTTATAATAGCCATTTTCATAGAAATAAATTGTTTTTTTCTCCAGAGGATAATAGCTTGTTTTATCATTTAGACCAAGCGGAATATATTCTACGATAGTAAAACTGTCCTCATCATAATTTATAGTAACCACATCTTGAGCAGAATAAAAAAGCTTTATTTGCTCGTTAATTAATTCGATGTCTACTCTAGACAGAAAGGTTTTATCGCGGTTTTTTTTAGGTATTCCTGCCCAGCAAATGATAAACAATTCTTTAAAGACTTTGTATTTTGGAGCGATGTCCTTGTGTCTAAAATTTATAAAGTCAAAAACACCATCTAGGGTGTATTGTATGTTGTTTCTTGAGTTGTTTTCAATATCGATTACTGTGGCAGTATTCAAGTAGTTTTTTTCGATTGGCTCTTGTGTAGGCGTAGTGTTGCTGCCGCGCCTTACAAAGGTGCTGTTGGCTGCAATGGTGTGGATGCCTTTTTTAAAACTAGATGGTTTGTTTTTTGGTTTTATGGTCACTAAACCAACAACTTTATCCTTAGGTAAATTAGGAAAAGGCACATTTTCGTATTGAATTTTTGGTGGATTTTCTAAGTAGGCATTAACTAAATTTTGTATCCGGCTGTCGTCAAAAAAATCATCGCCAATTATTTCATTGTCCTGGTCCTCAACACCAACAACAATATAGGAATTGTTAGCGGGGTTAGAGTTAGATAAGGCGCAAATGTGTTTCAAAAATTTGGCCTTACCTTCTCTAGTATGTAGATTCAACTGTCGCTTTTTGTCATAAAAACTAGACTCGTCATTATGAGCCAGTAAATTTTTGATTAAAAGTCGCGTGTTGATCATTGGATTTTTTTTAATCTCTTTTTACGATAGTTGATGAAGCTTGTGCGGTACTCATAACGATCAAATCAGCGATGTTTACATGGTAGGGTCTTGAAACTACAAAATGAATGATATCTGCAATGTCTTCTGCTTGAAGTGGTGTAAAGCCTTTGTATACATTCTCGGCTCGGTTGGTATCTCCTTTAAAGCGAACCTTGCTAAATTCGGTTTCTACCATTCCTGGATGGATTGCGCCTACGCGAATGCCAAAAGGATTCAAATCAATTCGCATTCCCTGATTTAAGGCATCGACAGCGTGTTTTGAAGCACAATACACATTTCCGTTTGGATAGACTTCCTTGGCCGCAGTAGAGCCAATGTTGATGATGTGACCTGATTTTCTCTCGATCATTTGCGGAATAATAGCCTTTGAAACGTACAAAAGCCCTTTAACATTGATATCTATCATCGCATCCCAATCATCAATATCTCCTGTTTGAATTGGATCTAATCCGTGAGCATTACCTGCATTATTAATTAAGACGTCGATTGTAGAAAAATCTTGCGGTAAGCTATTAATAGCATCAAATACAATACTCTTATTTCGAACATCAAATGTCAAGCAGTGCACATCTGTAAAGGCTTCTAATTCTGTTTTGAGTTCTTGTAAGCGATCTTCTCTTCGACCACATAGAATGATTCGGTAGTTATTTTTTGCTAGTATTTGTGCTGTTGCTTTACCAATCCCGCTTGTAGCTCCAGTAATTAAGGCTGTCTTATTCATTTTGTATATTTATGATAGTAATGTTTTATTTTAAGAGGTCTTTAGGGAACATCTTCACCCATGCTTTCAGACCAAATTGCGAACCAGTCCTCTTTTTCTAGCTCTAGTGCTACTGCCTTGTGTAATGCTTGTATGCGCGCAACATTTACGGTGCCGGCAATTGGAATCACTTTTGCAGGATGTTTCAGTACCCAAGATAGTAATAAAGTATCAGATCCTAATTCGTATTTAGAGACTAACGTTGCCAAAAGTTTTTTAAGACGGTGCGTTTGCGTATTGTCTTCTCTAAAAATGGATCCCAAAGGATTCCATGACATGGGTTGTATCTGGTGAAGTTGCATGTAATCGAGACTACCATCTAACATGGGTTCGTAGTTAGTCGCTGAAAACTGAATTTGATTGTAGTTTACTTCTACCTTTTGTCGAATTAATTCTGTTTGTGAACTCGTAAAATTAGACAATCCAAAATCTATAATTTTGCCTTCAGATTTTAGTTTGCTAACAGCCTCGGCAATCTCATCTGCTTGCATCAAGGGACTTGGTCTGTGTAATAAAAAAACATCTAAATAATCTGTATTTAGATTTTTTAGAGAGCGCTCCACTGAAGTTGTAATATGTGTTTTTGAATAATCGTAATGTTTGATTGTATTGTCGCGGTTATCGGCAAGCATCTGGATTCCGCATTTAGAAATTAATTGCATTTTTTCTCGGGCAATTTTGCTTGCAGCAAATGCTTTTCCAAAATCATTTTCGGTTGTGTAGGAACCGTAAATATCGGCATGGTCAAAAGTGGTTATTTTGTTTTCAAGGCATATTTGAATCATGCTTTCCATTTCATTTATTGTCAGGTTTTTATCCCAAACGCCCCAGTTCATTGTACCAGCAATTATAGGTGATAATTTTGTTTTGTTCATGGCTTTTATTTTTAATAGAAATCAGTAAAACAAGGATTTCAAGGTATATTTCTCAAAGTTCTTAAAAATATAAAAATTGTATCATAATTCGTCCTTAAAATTAAGAGGTTGGCGGAAGTTTTAACCATTTTTTAACATCTTACCTCTAAAAAAAAATTCAATTTGCACTCTCAAAAATAAGGCATTAATTTCAAGGTTTTAAAAATAATAATATGGAAGAGAATACATCGACTTTAGACATTAGAGCAATCAATGAAAAGATAGAGAGAGAGAGCGCATTTATTGACCTTCTTTCAATGGAAATGAACAAAGTGATTGTGGGTCAAAAGCACATGGTTGAGCGATTGTTGATTGGATTATTAGGACAAGGGCACATCTTATTGGAAGGAGTACCCGGATTAGCTAAGACCTTAGCGATTAATACCCTCTCTCAAGCGATTCATGGATCCTTTAGTCGTATTCAGTTTACACCGGATTTGTTACCTGCAGATGTTGTAGGTACAATGATTTACAACATTAAGGCAAATGAGTTCTCTATTAAAAAAGGACCAATTTTTGCAAATTTCGTTCTAGCGGATGAGATTAACCGTGCACCAGCCAAAGTGCAATCAGCTTTATTAGAGGCAATGCAAGAAAAGCAAGTAACTATCGGTGATACCACTTTTAAGTTAGAACGACCATTTCTAGTTTTAGCAACTCAAAACCCGGTAGAGCAAGAAGGAACATACCAGCTTCCAGAAGCGCAGGTAGACCGTTTTATGTTGAAAACAGTTATAGATTATCCTAAAATGGATGAAGAGCGATTGGTTATTCGTCAGAATCTGAAGGGGAGCTATGAGAAAGTGAATCAAGTGGTTTCTGTAGAGCAAATATTGCGCGCACAAGAGGCGGTTCGTGAAGTTTATATGGATGAGAAAATAGAGAAATATATTTTAGATATTATTTTTGCAACCCGTTACCCTGAAAAATACAAACTAGCTGAGTTAAAGCCATTAATTAGTTTTGGTTCTTCTCCTCGTGGAAGTATCAACCTTGCAGTTGCAGCTAAATGCTATGCTTTTATCAAGCGTCGTGGGTACGTAATACCTGAAGACGTACGTGCCGTTGTGCACGATGTATTGCGTCATAGAATAGGTATTACCTATGAAGCAGAAGCTGAAAATATCACCTCAGTAGATATCATCAATAAAATCGTAAACGAAGTAGAAGTTCCATAGAGTGAATAGTAACTAGTGAATAGTCAGAAGCCAATGTAGGCTACTATTCACTGTTCACTAATAGCTAATTACTAAAAAAATGGATACAAAAGAGCTTTTAAAAAAAGTACGTAAAATAGAAATTAAAACCCGAAGATTGAGCGATCATATCTTTTCGGGTGAATACCATACTTCATTCAAGGGGCGCGGTATGACATTCAGCGAAGTGCGACAATATCAATATGGAGACGATATTCGGAACATAGACTGGAATGTAACAGCACGCTATAATGAGGCTCATGTCAAGGTTTTTGAAGAGGAGCGTGAATTAACTATGATGTTAATGGTTGATATTTCTGGCTCCGAAAGTTTTGGATCTAAAAATCAATTCAAAAAAGATATTGTAACTGAAATTGCAGCAACAATGGCTTTTTCGGCAACACAAAACAATGATAAGATAGGATTGATTTTGTTTTCGGACCAAATTGAGCTTTATATTCCTCCTAAAAAAGGTCGTTCGCATGTCCTACGCATTATTAGAGAACTAATCGAATTTCATCCGCAGAGTAATAAAACAGATATTGCACAAGCACTGAAGTTTTTATCTAGTACGCAAAAAAAGAAAGCGATCGTATTTGTAATATCTGATTTCATGTCAGATGGTTATGATCAAACTTTAAAAATTGCAGCTAAAAAGCATGACATTACAGGTATTAGAGTCTACGATAGTAGAGAGCAGAGTATGCCAAACTTAGGAATGGTGCCTATGCTGGACGCAGAAACAGGTGTGATGCAATTAGTAGACACGAGTTCAAAATCGGTTCGCTTTAATTATGAAAAATACTATAATGAACAACTCACTTATTTTAAAGAAACCTTTAGTAAATCAGGTTCTGGAGTAGTAAACACAAGAGTTGATGAAAGTTATGTAACCAAGTTATTGAGTTATTTTAAATCGAGATAATGTTTTTAGATTCTTTAAAAAGATAACAGTCAAACACAATTTGAAATAAATAAGATTTCGGAACTAACATACTGTTCGATTTATTCTAAATAATAAGCGAAGTAGCGTTAGCCAAAAATCTAAAATTTCAATCAAATAAGATGAAAAGAAATATATACCTACTTATAATACTACTTTGTTCTACCGTTTTTGCACAACAAAAGCGAG
>CAXBGV010000139.1:0-7553 GCA_963975235.1 uncultured Flavobacterium sp.
TTGGCAATTTCTCCCTTGTTGTCATAGTCTAAGCCAAGGGTATTTGCGTAGTGGTTTAACACGGTATTCACGGGAGAAATATCAAAAGCTAATCGTTTTTCATTTTCTCGATATGAAATATTCGAAAAACCGCCTAAGTTCATGCAATAGTCAAACTCAGGAAATAGGTACTGATCTCCTATTGGTACAAGGGGCGCGCCTTGTCCGCCTAGTTGTACATCTTGAATTCTAAAATCACATATGACTTTATGTTTTGTTAAGGTTGCTATTTCTGGCAAGTTGCCTATTTGTAGAGTATAGCCCTTTTGTGGTTGGTGCAAAATAGTGTGACCATGCGAACAAATAGCATCCAACTCTTTTAGCTGTTTTTTAGCTAGGAAATCATTGATTATGATCGCTAATAGTTGCGTGTACTCCTTATTTAATGGTTTTAAATCTTCTTCGGGAAGCGATACTGCAGTTTTTAATTTGTTTAACCATTCGGCTGAATAGGGTATGGTTGCTGTTTCGAGGATTTTAAAATCCCACTTTTTGTCGCAGACCGTAAATACAATGTGTGCCAAATCTATTCCGTCTAATGAGGTGCCAGACATCACTCCTAATACACTATAATTTTCTTTAAACATTGGCTAAAATTACGAAAACGTTTGAAATACGAGATAAAATAATTACTTTTGTGAACAAATTTAAGAACAATTAATTTACAATTGAAATATATGGATTTTAATCTAACCGAAGAACATTTAATGATTCAGCAAGCTGCTAGAGATTTTGCTGTAGCAGAATTATTACCAGGAGTTATTGAACGTGATGAACATTCAAAATTTCCAACGGAGCAGGTGAAAATGATGGCCGATTTAGGCTTTATGGGAATGATGGTGGATCCTAAATATGGTGGGTCTGGTTTAGACAGTATTTCGTATGTTGTGGCTATGACAGAGATTGCTAAAGTTGATGCCTCTGCTGCGGTGATTATGTCAGTGAATAACTCTCTTGTATGTGCAGGCTTAGAAAAATACTGTAATGAGGAGCAAAAAATGAAATATTTAGTACCACTTGCCAAAGGGGAAGTTATAGGTGCTTTTTGTTTATCGGAGCCAGAAGCAGGTTCGGATGCTACTTCTCAAAAAACAACAGCGATTGATAAAGGAGACCATTATTTGTTAAACGGAACTAAAAACTGGATTACAAACGGATCGTCTGCTTCAACGTACATCGTTATTGCGCAAACAGATATCGAGAAAGGACACAAAGGAATCAATGCTTTCATCGTTGAGAAAGGATGGACAGGATTTGATGTAGGTCCAAAGGAAAAGAAAATGGGAATTCGTGGATCTGATACACATTCATTAATGTTTAATGATGTAAAAGTTCCTAAAGAAAATAGAATTGGTGAAGATGGCTTTGGTTTTGCTTTCGCCATGAATGTTCTTAATGGTGGTCGTATTGGAATTGCGTCACAAGCATTAGGAATAGCAACAGGAGCTTATGAAATAGCATTAAAATATTCTCGTGAGAGAAAAGCTTTTGGAAAAGAAATTTTTAACCACCAAGCAATCGCTTTCAAACTAGCAGATATGTATGTAAAAGTTACTGCTGCTAAATTGTTAGTAATGAAAGCTGCCTGTGAGAAAGATGCAGGAATGGACATTGCGCACTCTGGTGCTATGGCTAAGTTATATGCATCTGAAATTGCTTTAGAAGTAGCAAACGAGGCAGTTCAAATTCACGGTGGTAACGGTTATGTTGCTGAATACCATGTAGAGCGTATGATGCGTGATTCTAAAATCACTCAAATTTATGAAGGAACTTCAGAGATACAACGTATTGTGATTTCTAGAGGTCTAGTATAATAGTTTCAAAAACACACAATAAAAGCCCTTTCTAATTTCGATTAGAAAGGGCTTTTTATATACGGATACTATTGATTATTGCTTTTCGCTCATGTCATAAGCAAGTATACAATAGTGATTGTTGTTGTACTCAAATTTACCAATGATCTCCCAATTCAGTCTTCTGGTGTGCGCTCGTAAAGAAGGCGTATTGGTCATATTGATAAAGGTAAGTCCCAACGGAAACCGCGTAACCATCTCTTTTCTCATAAATTCAAAAAACGGCTTAATTAGTCCGGTGCCTCTATAGTTTTCATGAATACAAATAGGACCGTATTGGAAACTCTCGGTGGTATTGATCTTAAATTTTTTGAAGGCTAAGTCTTGAAAATGAGAAGTCATCTCTCTAAATATTGGCCACTGATAATAAAAGTCCCAATCTCCTGCAAAAATGTAGGCCACCAGTAAATCATTATCCATTGCAACAAACAGTCCTTGCTTACGGATAATGTCTTTGAGTTGGTCTGTAGTAAACCGCGTTGTTACAAATCCAGCTTGTTTTTGTTCAGCAGATAAATTATCAACGAGATACAATTCTTGCAAGGCTAGTATGCCATCAATATGATATAAATTGGCAATTTGTAATTCAACAGAAGATTTGTTGTCAGCTTTCATAAGCATGTTCTTTAGACAACGTAATAGTACTAAAAAAAATCAGAAAAACAACTAGTTCTTTATCTCCTAATCGAACCCTTTTGATGGTGCTTATTTTATCAAATTTGTTTATTTTTGCGATATGAAAAACATTGTTATTACCGGAACGAGTAGAGGCATAGGATATGAATTAGCACTTCAATTTGCTAATGCAGGTCATCAAGTATTAGCCATTTCAAGAAAAACGCCTCAAGCGTTATTAGAGCACGAAAACATTAGTTGTCTGTCTGTCGATTTAGCCATCGAGCAGGATGTGCAAACTGTACAATCTTTTATAGCAGACTCTTGGAAAACAGTAGATGCTATCATACATAATGCAGGTAGCTTGATCAATAAACCTTTTGCGGAGCTAACACAAGCTGATTTTGAAAGTGTATACAAAGTCAATGTTTTTGGTGTTGCTAACCTAACTCGTGTATGTATACCATTCCTAAAAAAAGGAAGCCATGTAGTAACCATCAGTTCGATGGGAGGAATTCAAGGAAGCTTAAAATTCCCCGGTTTAGCTGCTTACAGTTCTAGTAAAGGCGCAGTAATAACGTTATCAGAATTACTAGCCGAGGAGTACAAGGAGCAAGGGATTGCCTTCAACGTTTTGGCACTTGGGTCCGTACAAACAGAAATGCTCGAAGAAGCTTTCCCAGGGTACCAAGCACCAATATCAGCTAGCGGAATGGCAAAATACATTTATGATTTTACCTTAACTGGAAACACTTATTTCAACGGCAAAGTCTTGCAAGTCTCTTCTACCAACCCATAAACAGCATCCTTGAGCGATACCTTAGCTAAATTTTTACCTGATCACGCAGTCAAGCCCGCCTTCGAGCTTATTGTCACGCATGGCGTACACTTAAAGATCGTTAATGAACGAGCTACGCGTCATGGCGATTATAGAAAAGGACAGAACGGGAAGCACGAAATCACCGTAAACGGCAGTCTTAATAAATACCGGTTTCTTATAACCCTAATTCACGAGATTGCCCATTTAGTAGCTTTCGAAAAGTACGGTCGCAATATCAAGCCCCATGGTCACGAGTGGAAACACACTTTCCAGCAGCTAATGGTGCCGTACATTCGTCCCGAAATTTTCCCCAACCAATTACTACCACTTTTAGCCAGGCATTTCCGAAACCCTAGCGCGAGCAGCGATACTGATACGACTTTGTCACTTGCACTAAAGCAATTTGACCAGCAAAACGACAAAAACTATGTATTCGAAATTCCCTATGGTAGCGTGTTCCGAATCAAGAATGGTAAAGTTTTCAAGAAAATAGCAGTTCGTACCAAGCGATACGAATGTCTGGAAATTAGTAGCGGTCGCTTGTATCTTTTCAATCCAAATGCCGAGGTAGAGTTGCTTCCGTCTCATTAATTTTTCTAGGGCCTAATCCTGCCTTACGCTGCAATCCGCCGTTGTATCGCTTTTTTTGTTAGGTCCTAGCAAGAGCTTCCTTTGGTCGCTTTGCTACTCCCACAAAAAACAGCTTTACTGCCTGCGGGATTTCCGCTGCAGTCAGGGGCAAAAGCGATTGGAAGTATAAATACGCTTAGTGTAAATACAAAACCTCAGAAAAAACTTGCCACACCCTAATCGTTTGCCGTAAAAGTTGTATATATTTGATCATAGCTATTAGTTAGCTATTATTTAGATAAATTATGAATTTAGATTACTACCAAAGACCATTTTACCTAATATCTCAACCAATAGTTTCTGAGGTCTTAAAACAGCCACATTCAAAGAGGAAATCTTTTTGGGGATTGATACCTGAAAATGAATGTAGCTATCTACAATCCAAAGAGTTAATTGAGACTTATTACTCTTCAATCTTAAAAGAAATTGAAAAAATTGTTTCTTCAAAATCAAGAATGTATTGGCTTCACTTATCACGTAGGATTTTTCCAAATACCTCAGGCAAGGATAAATCACCTATCACAATAGGAGTTACAAGAAAAATTATTGATGGTGCTATTGAAAAATATGCTCAAGATGAGTTTTGTGAACACATTGGAATAACTGGAGAGATTGACATTAGTGAAGTTTTTGATGGATTGTTGTTAAGTAATGATTTAGAGTACGAAAGAGAATTACTGAAAAGTTTGCCTAGACAAGTAGTACTGACTAAATTCAATCAAACTAATATGCTTGAGTACTATACACTAGAGAAGTTAGCATATGAAGTTTGGAAATGCGGTGCAACTTTAAGAGCTTTAGGCAAAGGAGCAACAATTAAAATTAATCATTCCGACAAAGAATACTTTACAGAAAGTAGAACGCCTGAACTTGCCTTTTTGATTGACAACTACGATAATAGGAAATTTTCTTTTATTACAACACGAAAGGGTGTCGTATTAGAAAATAAAGATGACTTGAATTCTGGCAAACTATTAGTCCCAATTTATAATATTTCGAATACTAAAATGGTTTTATTCAATCCCATTTTTAAACAATTCGATATTCCCTTGTCTTTTGGGGATGATATGATAACTAATTTCTTACCAATATTATATCCATTGAGAGGTTATTACAACAATAATAAACCATTATTTGGCTCATTTTTTAAAAAATATAAAATTGAAGTTGTTTCTATTTTAGCTGTCATTACAGCAGTATCGTATAGAATATTTCACAAACTATTCTTAGAAAAAGATGTCGCAATGGTCAAACCATTATTTTTAAGAGGTTATCAAGGACCTATTTTAGAAAGTGATATTCTAGAAGAATTAGATTATTTTAAAAATTTTGCTTTCCTCGATTTAGAATTAGATGAGGATGAAAAAATGAAGGTAAACATTCAAGAAGGATTTGAATTTTTAAAACTTATAAATAGAGATACAATTGATTTGCTTTTTACTGCACCATTAAAACTCTTTATTCCAGTTTCAAAAGATAGAGTTATAATAGATTACAGTAAGATTTCTCAGATTTTAGATGACTTAATGTTTCAAGTAGGTATTAAAGATGAAAATTTCAAAGGACTTTTATTTGAATACGTTACAAATAAAACTAAATCGATTTTACCAACAAGCCAATGCCTTGCAAATAATAATTCATCTAAACAAATAGATTATGCAATCGGTGTAGAGAAAATACTAGTAATATGTGAATGCAAGCTAAAAGAAAATTCAATTGGTTACTACAAAGGTAATATGCAATCTATAAAGCAAAGAAGAGAAAATGTAATTGACCAATCGATTGATGAGTCAAATCAAAAAGCAATTTGGCTTTCTGAAAACCCAAAAGGCAAAAACTACGATATCTCCGGATTTGATTATATACTACCAATCGGCTTATCTGCTTTTAAAGAATTTATGCCATCAACAAGCAAAAAATATTGGATAAATGAAGTTATTCCTAGAGTTTTAACTATTGAAGAATTTAATGAAATTATTGACAACAAAATAATCTCAAAAAATAATTACAACTTAATCAAAATAAGAAACTCAGTTGATAAAAATGATTAATAAAAACTACCTTATTGAAGAAAGACAGCACGGAATAGAACATATTGTCCTTTCTATTCAACACAATATTGATTTGCTCGAATTTATGGTACTTAACCTAAATAAAGAGAGATTCAATTTATTAAAGAATCAGGAGTTAAAGCATCTGTAAGTGACATTAAAACAATATTAGAAACAAAAATTTGTAAACATTTCTTTTGATTTTAAATTAAACTTCTTTTAGTTTTAATAATTTTTTTACTTAATTTTTCAATTGCTCTGAATCTGAAAACTTTTTTGAAAACTTAGTTAAATCGGGAAGAAAATGATTTTCTCCTTTTATTCAAATTTTTAAATTCGAAACTTTTGGGCTCAAATTGATAATTTTTTTCCAACATAATAAATAATTTAAAAATCATTCACTTAAATTGGCGGAATGAATAAACCAAAAATATTAACCTAAAAAACCTAATATGGAAGTAATTGTAGGACTTATTATAGTTGTTGGTATTGTGTTTGTAATTAGAGCATTTGGTGCTTGGATGTTGAGGATTGATGATGTAATTGAATTACAAAGAGAACAAACTAAATTATTAAGAAACATATCAGAAAATATCCAAAATAAAATCAATTCTGATGACGAAAAGTCAAACCAACAATAAAACCGAAGGCATAACCGCTGTTTTGAGCTAGCTGGAGTTTAGTAGAATTACCGTCTCGCAATCAAGCTTTCGTTAAGCTGGAAATTGAAAGGTTACAAACTTCCAGCCATCTCGGATTGGCATGTTGGAGCTGCTTATGAATAGATACATTAAGAAAAAATAGAATAAACCAATGAACTGTAAAAATTGTAATACCGAGATTAATTCAAAATTTTGTCCAGATTGTGGGCAACCCACAAACCTTAAAAGAATTGATGGACATTATGTAATGCATGAAATTGAACATGTTTTACACTTTGAACGTGGTATTTTATATACGGTTAGAGAACTTATAACAAAACCAGGTCAGAACATTAGAAATTATCTTTCGGAGAACAGAAGCCGTCTTGTTAAACCCGTAATATTTATTATTGTCACTTCATTAATCTACACGATAATAAGTCACTTTTTTCATATCGAAGAAGAAATTATAAATTTTGACGGATTAGAAAAATCAAGTATTGGAACAATATTGAGATGGATGCAGGGTAATTATGGCTATACAAGCATATTGACAGGAATATTTATAGCAATTTGGCTTAAAGTGTTTTTTAAAAAATATGGCTATAACTTTTTTGAATTGCTTATTATGTTATGTTTTGTGCAAGCAATCTCTATGTTGGTTTTTGCTGTTTTTGCTCTTGCACAAGGGCTTTTGCATGTCAAATTATTAGGTGCTGCAGGAATCATTGGGATGGGTTATATAATCTGGGCAATGGGAAATTTCTTTGAAGCGAAAAAAATTGGTAATTATTTGAAAGCAACGATTTCATTTTTTTTAGGCACAATATCGTTCTATATTGTGATTTTTGCGCTAGGATTAGCAATTGATGTACTTACTACACCTTAAAAAGAGGTATAAAGA
>CAXBGV010000140.1:0-7551 GCA_963975235.1 uncultured Flavobacterium sp.
ATGAATAATTATAGGAACCGTAATTTTCAATTTGTTTTTAATCTCAATTAGTTCTTGAAATGCGGCTACACAATGAATAATAACGGGCTTATTGTATTTTTGTGCTAGAAGCAATTGCCTCTCAAAAACGGATTGTTGCAAGTCTAAAGCGATGTCGATTCGCTTATCTAGTCCACATTCACCAATAGCAAGACATCCTTCACCTAAGATTTTTTGGTTCATTACGTCGAAATCACTCTCTAACCTCCTAGGTTCAATATACCATGGATGAATACCGATAGAATAGATTGTAAAGGCTTCATCAAACTCCCACGGATATTGATTAAGCAACTCTACAACGACGTCCTGATTGGTAAACTGATGTGTATGTAAATTAAAATACTCCATTATTAATGAAACGTTTTGACACCTGCATTGATTGCAACATCTAAATCATTCTCTAAAGGAACCAAAGGGCAAGAATACTTGTAGTTGTATGCACAATACGGATTGTAGGCCATGTTAAAATCAACAACAATCGTATTTCCCTTTGGTATTTTTAAATCGATATATCTTCCGCCAATATAACTTTCTTTTCCAGATGTTAAATCAGAAAAAGGCAAAAAAAGATGATCTCTAAAAGCAGGTTTTTTAGCCAATTCTATGTCACGATAGACATTTAGCTTAAGCTCTTTTCCTTCCAATGTAAAAGTTAATTCACCATACTTTATATATACAGGAGTTCTTGATGTCGAAGTTTTCATCTTGAACGGTTTTTCCTTTTTCGTTCGTACGAACTGAGCTGTAACAAAGGCTCTTTCGTTAATAGGAAAAAAATCTAAACTTTGAAACTTTGAAAGATCATCAGCCATTAACGGACTTTCCTTTGGATTAGCATATTCCTCATTGATTTTTTTTTGGAATTCTTGTACTGCTGCAAGATGGAATTTGTCTTGAGCAAAACTTATAGTAAAAACACAGATGAAGAGTATTGAAAGTATATTTTTCATGATATTGATTTTAGCAAAAATAGTTTAAAAGTAACAAAGAGACAAAGTAACAAAGAGACAAAGTTGCTTACCTTTGTGAGATATTAGAAATTCCCCATGCTTAAAAACGCTTTTCGACAGTACATAAATAATTTCAGAGGTTTTTCGCGAGAAATCTGGATATTAGCCATTATTACATTTATCAATCGTGCAGGAACGATGGTATTGCCTTTTTTATCCAAGTACTTAAAAGAAGACCTTCAATTTACTTACGGAGAAGTAGGCTGGATTATGGTAGCTTTTGGCTTTGGATCGATGCTTGGCTCTTGGCTAGGAGGAAAATTATCTGATAAAATTGGTTTTTACAAAATCATGATTTTTAGTTTGTTTACAAGTGGAGTTTTCTTTTTTGCATTGCAGTACATCACATCCTTTTGGGGATTGTGTCTTGGAATGTTTAGTATTATGACACTAGCTGATATGTTTAGGCCAGCCATGTTTGTATCACTTGCTACCTACGCAAAACCCGAAAACAGAACCAGAGCATTAACTTTAGTGCGACTAGCGGTTAATCTGGGATTTGCGGCTGGACCTGCATTAGGTGGCTTAATAATCATGGGAATGGGATACAAAGGTTTATTTTGGGTGGATGGCTCGTCTTGTATTATTGCTATTTTGGTGTTTGCCTTATTAGTAAAAGAGAAAAAAAGGCTAATCGATACTGATCTCAACGCGCCTATTGTAATTGTTAACTCTGTTTTTAAGGACAAAATTTTCTGGATTTTCCTGTTTGTGAGTTTTGTTACGGCCATGATTTTCTTTCAATTGTTTACTACACTGCCTTTGTATCATAGCGAGCAATTTGGTCTGAGTGAATTTCAAACGGGATTATTAATGACCTTAAACGGGCTGTTAATATTTGCTCTTGAAATGCCTTTCGTAGGTTACTTTGAACGTAAAAATGTACAGAAATTAAAAATTATACTATGGGGAGTACTACTAATGTCCTTTAGTTTTTACCTGCTGCTCATTAATACTTGGGCTGGAATATTAGTCATTAGTATGATCTTTATATCGATTGGTGAAATATTTGCTTTTCCGTTTTCGAATACTTTTGCTTTGGGCAGAGCTCCAAAGGGTCATGAAGGTCGGTATATGGCTTTGTACACGATGAGCTTTAGTTTAGCGCATATTATTAGCTCCAAGTCGGGACTAGAAATAATAGCACGATCAGGCTATCAAATGAATTGGTTTGTCATGGGTAGTTTGGGTATCGCAGCGGCAGCATGCTGTATTTGGATTCAGAAATTAGTTAAGGAAGAACAGCATTTAGTTTAAGCGACAGTATTTTTTTGCTTGCGGTAAAAGCCTTTGTTTATGCGATAAACAAAGGCTTTTTTGCATCTAAAACAGTTCGTAAACTTAAAAAATAGTTAAATAACTATAAATTTAGTTTGTAAACTATATTTATAGTTGTATGTTTGTTACGCGTTAAGGATAGCAGGCGACATCCTCGAAGTAAAACGGAGAGATAAAGCCGAATAGCCTTACCCGCTCCCGATAGCTATCGGGAGCGGGTAACGCCACAATAAAATTTTGAATTTAATATAGCTTATTTAAATTATGGAAACACTTTACATCTACTTTTTTAAATCTTCTGGATTGATAGTAATGTTTTATGTAGCTTATTATTTTCTCTTGAGAAAGGAAACCTTTTTTTTAAGTAATCGCTGGTATTTAATAATAGGTATGTTGACCGCTGCAGTCTTACCGTTAATTTTTTATACTAAGGTCACTTTCGTTGATGCAAACCCAGTCGATTTTAATTGGTCTCAAATACCCATTAATAACCCAATTGAAAAAAAGGCATTTGAAATCAATTGGTTTTTGATTTTCGTCAGTTGCTATGGTCTCGGTGTATTCTTTTTTACATCTAAATTTCTATTTGATTTTTACTTTCTTCAAAAAACTTTAAATAACAAAATAGCAAAGCGCCACGAAAATTTTAAACTAATAGATACAAATGAAAATATTGCTCCTTTTTCATTTTTTAATACTATTGTTTACAATTCATCTTTGTATAGTCCAATTGAATTAGAAAATATTTTAGAACATGAAAAAGTGCACAGCGAGCAACAACACACTGCCGACGTTTTATTTTCGAGGTTATTCTGTATACTTTTTTGGTTTAATCCAATTGTATGGCTTTACAAAAAAGCAATGATTCAGAATCTTGAGTTTATTGCCGATAAGGAAGCATTAAAGAAAATAGCAGACAAAAAATCCTATCAGCTAACCCTATTAAAGATTACTACCCAAGAAAATTGCGTGGCTATCACTAATCATTTTTATCAATCATTAATCAAAAAAAGAATCATCATGTTAAACAAAAATCAATCAAAAAAAATCAATTCCTGGAAATATGCTTTGGTACTTCCTGCCTTAGTTGCATTCGTGTTTATATTTCAAGTAAAAGTAGTTGCTCAAGAGAAAGAAAGTGATTTTAAAATTAGTAATGCACCGATAACAGTGTCGATGCATGTTACGTCTAAATCGACACAGCAAGATCTAGAAGCTGAAAAAGAATTCTTTAAATCGACTTATGGAATAGATTTAACATTTACAGAACTCGAAATTAATGGAAATAATGAAATTACGGCTATTTTAGTTCGTATGGAAGATAAAACTGGAGTAAAAAAAACATATCAAGTCAATGAAGACAAACCTATAAAACCTTTTGATATTTTTGCAAAAGAGGACAAATCAAATCAAATCAGTTTTGGATTTAGTGCGTCAAGTAAGGAGAATTCTCATCTAAAAAATCACATGGATTTTGTAAATAAGCAACAGAATAATTCAGATAAAAAAGATGATGAGCCACAAGTAGAAATGATTTCTTCATCGTCACCTTATCCATCTTGGAGTATCACAAGTGCAACTAAAAATGGAAAAGAATACCTTATTGTAATTGATGGGCAAAAACAAAATAAGAACGACCTAATTAAAGTTGATATGGATGCAGAAATTGCTTCATCGATTACTTTGCCAGCTACTTTAGCTGAAAAAAAATATGGCGCGGAGGGAGCAAATGGAGCATTTGAAATAACAACTAAAAAAAGTAGCTCTAAATCTAGTAAGGACTTGGGTGATCCTAAACCTATCAACAAAGGTTGGGAAGTAAAAATAGGCGTTTCTGAAGTAAGTTATAATACAATTAAAAATTTCAGTGATAAAAAAGAAGATCAAGAGTCGGAAATAAAACATAGAATAGCTAGCAGAGAAGACAACTTAGAGAAGGTTAAAATCAATAAAGATGTTGACTACAAAAAAGCAGTAATTATTATAAATGGAAAAGTAAGTAGCGTCGAAATTTTGAATCAACTAAAGACAGATCAAATTGAAAAGATAAGCATTGAAAAGATAGACAGTGTTGGTGAAAAAAGTAAACAATTGGCCATACAAAAATTTGGTGAGCAAGCTATCAATGGAATTATCTACATTGAAACAAAAGAATTTGTAAAAAAATAA
Organism: uncultured Flavobacterium sp.; assembly: GCA_963975235.1. GTDB lineage: Bacteria > Bacteroidota > Bacteroidia > Flavobacteriales > Flavobacteriaceae > Flavobacterium. Next base: position 4,497 of record CAXBGV010000140.1, read on the forward strand.
AAAGATGCAAAAATTAACAAACAAAGAAGAGGAAATCATGCAGATATTATGGAAGCTTAAAAGAGCTTTTGTAAAAGAAGTTATGGCTGAAATCACCGAAGATCAACCACACTACAACACCTTGTCGACTATTGTACGTAATCTGGAAGAGAAGGGTTATGTGGCACACAATGCCTACGGAAATACGCATCAGTATTACCCAATTGTTCCTATTGAAGAGTATAGAAAACGTTTTATGAGTACAGCAATTGATACGTATTTTAATAGTTCATACAAAAATATGGTATCGTTTTTTGCAAAAGAAGAAAAAATATCGGCTGCTGAATTACGGGAAATTTTAGCCATGATAGAGAACCAAGAGTCGGCCAAATAATTTTGTACATTTAAAGTCAATACCAAAACAACCTTATATGGAACCAATTGCAATCTATTTACTTAAATCTTGCTGCTTGCTGCTCTTGTTTTTTATTGCGTACCACTGTTTACTGCGTAAAGAAACATTTTTTACGGCCAATAGGTGGTTCCTTTTAGCTGGTTTGGTAACAGCAGTAGTATTGCCTTTAGTTGTTTTTACTCAAATAGTTTGGGTCGATCCTAATCCTGTTGCTTACGATTGGTCGTCATTACCCAAACGATCTCTTGTTGACGAAGATCATACTGAAAGATACATATACATCGCTTTAGTACTAGTTTATGGTTTGGGAGCTTTGGGCTTACTGACTAAGTTTGGTGTGGATTTTTATAGTCTTCGCAAAATAGTTAAAGGTCAAAATGTTGCAAATCAAGATGATTTCAAGTTTATAGATAGCTCTGAGAATCGTGCTCCTTTCTCTTTTTTCAAAACTATTGTCTACAATTCAAATCTGTACACTGCTATCGAACTTCAAAATATTATCGAGCACGAAAAAGTACATAGTGAACAATACCATTCTGCCGATGTTTTAATTGGCAAACTATTTTGCATTCTGTTTTGGTTCAACCCAATTATTTGGATGTATAAAAAAGCAATGATTCAGAATCTTGAATTTATTGCCGATAGCGAAGCTTTAAAAAAAATATCAGATAAGAAAGCATATCAAATTACCCTTTTAAAAATAACAACTCAAGAGCATTGTGTTGCTCTTACGAATCCCTTTTATCAATCATTAATCAAAAAACGAATCGTTATGTTAAACAAAAATCAATCCCACCAAAAAAATGCATGGAAGTATGCAGCTATTTTACCGGCACTTGTAGGTTTTACACTTTTGTACCAAGTTGAGGTAGTTGCACAAGTAAAAGCCCCGAAAGAAAGTACTGCAGCTGTAACTTACAAATTTTCGACAACATCTGCAATAACAAACCAAGACAGCATCAAAAAGAAAAAAACAATCGATATTGAAAACGAAAAAAATAAAAATATTGATCCAGATACTGATATATACATCGACGGAAAAAAAGTAACAAAAAAAGAGTTGGATAGTACTGATCCTAGTACAATCGAATCGATGAATGTTACAAAAGGTGAAAATACGTCAACAATTCAAATTACAACAAAGAAACAGCAATCGAATTCAATAAGCATTTTTGAAAATAATCAAGGCGCAGATAAATTAGATTTAGAAAAAACAGACCCTACTAATCTTACAGGTACAAAGGGACCAAAAGGGAGTTACACCGTAAAAAAAGTGTACACCACAACAGATAAAAATGCAGCACCTCAAAATGCCGAGTATTATGTTAATGGAAAAAAAGTTAGTGCGCTAGAAGCCGAAGCTTTGAGTCCAAATGATATAACCTCTGTAGATGTGAAAAAAAATGGTATAGGCACAACCAATTCTATAAACATTATTACAAAAAGCTACGTGGACAACCGAGTAAGTGTGCCGGAACCACCTACGCCTCCAACACCACCAACTTTTAATTTCAAAACTCCAAAGGCGCCTAATTTCCCTAAAGCTCCAACCGCTCCAAAAGGCTCGCCGGATACAGGCGATAAAAAAGCATGGGCCAATTTTGAAAAAAAAATGGAAGAGTTCGAGAAGAAAATGAAAGCATTAGAACCAGACATCGCCGAATTTGAAAAAAAAATGGAGGAGTTTGACAGACAAATGGAACCTTTTAATGCTAAGATGAAAATTTTTGAAAAGCAAATGGAGGTGTATGAAAAACAAATGAAAGCCTATCAGGCTAAACTAAAAGCTAGCAAGTAGCAAATCAAAAAAGTCGCTCTAACATTAGAGCGGCTTTTTTTATACCTTTACCAAAAAAATATGTTTAAAATTTTAGCATACCTGAACCGATTACTATTACCAAGTTTTACCAAACAAGGTTTAGATTTAAGCAAAGCCAAGAAGTGGCAGATGGCTATTATTGGTTACCGTTATTACGTTACCTCAAGAGCAGTAAATTAATACTTGATAGCCGAAAAAATTGGGTATTCCTCTATTTTTTCTCTTCCACTTAAAAAGGTTAACTCCATTAAAAAATTTAGTTGTACGATTTCACCGCCCAAACGTTCTACTAGTTCGCAAACCGCTTTGGCTGTACCTCCCGTGGCTAGAACATCATCATGTATGAGGATTTTATCTCCTTTTTGAATGGCATCGACATGAATTTCCAAGGTATCCGAGCCGTATTCTAAATCATAGCTAGCCGAAATAGTTTCATAAGGTAACTTATTAGGTTTTCTAACAGGTACAAACCCTGCATTCAATTCTTGCGCTAGCAACATTCCGAAAAGGAAACCGCGACTCTCTACCCCTATTACTTTGTCTATTTGCTGTCCTTCAAGTCCATTTACTAAAATTTTCACACATTCTTTCGTTGCTTTTGCATCATTTAGTAAGGGAGTGATGTCTTTAAATAAAATTCCTTCTTTTGGAAAACCTTGAATATCACGTATATAATTTTCTAATGTCATTTTTTTTTATTTTTATCTAATAATACGCTTGCAATTTACACATTTATGCTTATATTTGCACCCGCAATCAGGTTATTATTAATCACTGCAAATGGCCTCGTGGCGCAACTGAATAGCGCACTTGATTACGGCTCAAGAGGTTACTGGTTTGAA
>CAXBGV010000141.1:0-7542 GCA_963975235.1 uncultured Flavobacterium sp.
CTTGTTCGATCTCTTCAAACGTATATTCTATTTTAAATTCTGCTGACTGTAAAATTTGTATATCTTCAAGAATTTGTTCATCCCACAATTCCTTTTGCACAAATCCAGAGATTCCTGTTTCTGTTTCAGTAAAGCTTTCAAATGCGGTTTCCCCTAATTCTGCAATCAATATTTCAGAACCTAATTCTTTTGGTTCAATAGTAAAGTGGTAACCAATGTATATATTTGACATGACCTTTTTTTTTGCAAAGGTAACAATCACCATCGAAATCACATTTGTAATTTAATTTTTATTTTACATTTGCAACACTAACACACTACACAACTTACTACATGAAAAAGATTTATCTATTTCTTTTATCTCTACTTTTTACAACAGGATGTGCTCAAGTGACGATTAAACCAAATAAGCAGGATAATGATTTAAGATTATCAGCCTTGCCTTATTACAGCTTTGGAAAAGGCATTGGTATAACCTCTCCAGATAGTTTGTACCAATTAAACATCCGTTTTAGAATGCAAAATAGAGTAACTTACCTTCAAAATGAAGGAGATCAAGCAGCCTACGATGGTCAAATTCGTCGTTTGCGTTTGCGCTTAGATGGATACGTAGGGAATCCAAAATTTCTATATGCTATTCAACTGTCTTTTGCTCCCGGTGACGTAGGTGAAATTAAAGAAGGAGAAAATATCAATATTATTAGAGATGCCGTCGTTTTTTATAGACCTAATAAACATTGGAACCTTAGTTTTGGCCAAACAAAATTACCAGGTAACCGTCAGCGAGTTAACTCATCTGGAGGACTGCAACTTACGGATCGATCTATAAACAATGCCAAATTTACTATTGATAGAGATTTTGGTTTTCAGGTTCATAATATGAATGAATTTAAAGATGCATTCTCTTATAATATTAAAACAGCTGTATCAACAGGCGAGGGACGCAATGTAACAAGTAACCCAGATGCAGGGGTCGCAGTTACAGGTAAAGTAGAATTAATGCCTTTGGGGGCTTTTACAAAGGACGGAACGTATTTTGAAGGTGATATTGTTCGAGAGAGTAAACCTAAGTTACTACTCTCTGCTGCTTTTCAGCAAAACAATCAAGCCAAGAGAGCTCAAGGGCAATTAGGAAATGATTTATTTGAAGCACGAACAATGAAGTCTTTAATGCTAGACGCAATGGTTAAGTATAATGGATGGGCTGCTATGTCTAGCTATATGTCTAGAACCACATCAAAAAATGCAATTACCATCGATCCCACTGACAATACACAATCTAATTTTGTTTATGTTGGTTCTGGTTTTGATCATCAATTGAGTTATATTTTTCCGTCTAACTATGAAATTATTGGTAGATATTCTACGCAAACAGTTGGAGACGACATCAAAGCATTGGCACCAAATACCAAGCAGTACTCTTTTGGTGTTACCAAGTACATTTGGGAACACACCTTTAAAATCCAGAGTGAACTAACCTTTGATACTTTAAGTTATTTTAATGGTACTACAAAAAATAATTTTTATGTTCGCTTTCAAGTAGAAATAGGGATTTAAAAAAATAGTATTTACTAAAAAGCCTTTCGTATTTATACGAAAGGCTTTTTTATTTATTGTGAAGCTTGATGATTTTAGTACCAGCGCTTTTTGTTTTGTTTGGAAGCATCGGACTTCCTTGATTTATGTGCTCCACCACTTCTGTTTGAATTTCGCGGTTTTGCTGTTTCTCCACCATTAGGATTGCCAGAATGCCATGGATAAGGATGATCTGATATGGTTTTTACATCGACCTTTATAAGTTTCTGTATGTCTTTCCAATAACCGTGCTCATCTTTACTGCAAAAAGAAATTGCAACACCACCGTTTCCTGCGCGACCAGTTCTACCAATGCGGTGTACGTACGTTTCAGGTATATTTGGTAAGTCAAAATTAATCACAAAGGGTAATTGATCGATATCAATTCCTCTAGCAGCAATATCTGTAGCTACTAATACACCTATTTCTTTATTTTTAAAAGCATCTAGAACACGCTGCCTAGCATTTTGTGATTTATCGCCGTGAATTGCTTCAGCCGGAATATTGCGTTTGCGCAACGCTTTCACCACATTATCAGCACCATGTTTTGTTCTCGAAAATACTAAAACATCCGATAAATTTTCGTTTGTTATTAAGTTATATAAAAGATTTCTTTTTTCTGTTTTTTCGACAAAGTAAATGCGCTGCTCTACATTTTCAGCAGTAGATGAAACAGGAGAAACAGTTACTGTTTCTGGATTTGTCAAAAACATTTCAGCTAATTCTCTAATTGCAATAGGCATAGTTGCAGAGAAAAATAAAGTTTGTCTGTTTTTAGGAGTTAACTTAACAATTTTCTTAACATCATTAACAAAACCCATATCTAACATCTGATCTGCCTCGTCTAGTACTAAAGTGTGAAGATGGTCTAGATCTATAAAGCCTTGCTTGTGTAAATCTAGTAATCTTCCTGGAGTCGCAATCAAAATATCGATTCCAGCTTTTAATGCGTCTACTTGAGGATTTTGAGAAACTCCACCAAAAATCGTTAGTTGCGTTAGATTGGTATATTTTGCATAAGTGTCAAAGCTCTGTCCTATTTGCACAGCTAGTTCTCTTGTAGGTGTAACAATTAAGGAGCGTATTACTTTTGCTTTCTTTGAGGAACCCACAATACGGTGTAACTGGTGTATAATTGGGATAGCGAATGCTGCCGTTTTACCGGTTCCCGTTTGAGCACAACCAATCAAATCATTTCCTGCTAAAATAAGCGGAATCGATTTTTCTTGTATTGGTGTTGGATTAATATAGCCTTGTTCGTAAACCGCTTTTTGGATACTTTTAGAAAGTGATAAATCTTCGAATAACATATTTTTGAAATTAAATATCTTGTATTAAGTACAGAGATAACAATGCAAAGATAGTATTATTATTTAGATGCTAGTTTTTGAGTGATCAAGTTGACTGTGATATAGTATACTAGAAACTTTATAACTCTACTGTACTCGCTTTTATAAAGTCTGTCACTAGGTAACCTATCAATTTGCCAATTAAATGATTGTTTTTTTCTTCACCTAGATCGGGTGCTCCTTCGCAAATATGCATGTAGGCAGCGTTTTTATGTCGGCCAAAAAAACTAACAAACTGTCGTAGTTCTTCAATTGAGAAACCGCTAATTGTCATAGCGCTGCTGGCGATGTTTGGTAGGGCGTCTAAATCTATTTCGATACCAAAAAAATCACTTTTAATAAATTCTAAAGCATTAAACATTTCTAGATTAAAATCTTTTTCTTTGCGTATTTTTAGACTATCATACGTAATATAACGTACGCGATCTTCAGTTTTTTTGATAATGTCTAAGACACTTTTCGAAGTGTAATTTTCGTGTAAACCGAAGACAAAATATTTTTTCAAGAAACCCTCTTCATAAGCATATGAGAATCCGTTACCGCTATGTCTGCCCTCTAGAATACGAAAGTCTGAATGAGCATCAAAATTTATAGCGTTAATCGGTTTTCCTTTTGCTAAAGCAGTACCCTTTATGTTTCCGTAGGAATTATTGTGACCTCCACCTATTATTATTGGTGTTTTTCCAGCCTGAATAATGCTGCAAATAATATGGGATACATCCTTATCAATTTTCTCTACTACTTTAGATAATTTAGAACGATCGTCAATATCATTAAAATCCAGATTTTCTACTTCTTTCATTTCCTCGGCGACATTTATTTGACCTAGAACAATGAGGTTGCTTCCTTTGCAAAAACGATTGTGCTGAATGTTAGCTATGCTTTTAATAGCGACATTCCAAGCTGATGCTGCTCCTGGTCTTCCGCAGTTTGCTCTAATTCCAATATCCTCAGGGATTCCTAGTAAAACGTATTGTGCTTCACAAGAACTTAAAAAAGATATGGGATCAGTGTCTTTGGGCACCGTATGCATTTTTTCGCCAAATTTAATTTCACCACTTCTATGGTTTGTTACTTTAGCGAGATCGTGCTTTGTAAAAGGCAGCAGTTTTTCCATTAAAAAAATATTTTTTCCCAAAAATAATATAATTGCAATAACAATCGTTATAACTTAAATATATATTGTTAAATTTGAAAAAAAAATAATAGAAAATGGAAAATCAAAAAAGTAGTTCTAGTTTAAAGGCGGTTATTGCTGTCTTGGCTGTTTTGTTAGTAGGTAGTTTAGTGTACATTTTTAAGATGTCATCTGATGCAGACGCAGTACAAACTGAACTTAAAACTACAGAAACTGAGAAAGAAACTGTAATGAAGGATTTGGAGCAATTGAAAGCAACTTATGATGCTGCAATTTCTGAAAATACTTCGATGTCAGATGAGTTAATTAAAGAGAGAGATAAAGTGGTTTTGTTAATGGCTGATTTACAAAAGTCAAAAGGAGATGTTGCTTCTTTGTCAAAATATAAAACGCAGTTTGGTACTTTGCAAAATAATATGAAAGTATTGATGCAAGAAAATGAAGGGTTGAAGAAAGCAAATGCTACGCTACAAACACAACGTGATAGTACTGCTGTAGTTCTTGGAGAATCTAAGAAATACAATGAAACATTAGCGGGTCAAAACGAAGAGTTGTCAAAAGTCGTTGAAAAGGCAGCAAAACTGACTGTTGTTAACACAAGAGGTTCAGCTTTTAAGTTAAGAAGTTCAGGTAAAGAAATCTCAACTGATAAGGCGAGTAGAGCAGATATGCTTAGAATTAGTTACACGATTGCTGAAAATCAAGTAGCTCAATCAGGAGTTAAGGCTTATTACGTTCAGGTAATTGACAGTAAAAATAACGTATTAGGTAATAAGAAGACAGAAAACTTTGGTGATAACACTTTAGTTTATAGTTTTATCTCTAACGTTTCGTATGAAAATAAAACAGTGAATATAACTGAAAACCTTCCAGGTAAAGATTTTGAAAAAGGAACTTATTTTGTAAATATTTTCGACAAAGACCAATTAGTATCTAAAACAAGCTTCACTCTTAAATAATAGTCATTTAAGATTGATTTAAAAAGAGGAGTATTTTATCTAAATACTCCTCTTTTTTTATGAAATTATTTTTCCAGCTATGATAACAGTTTCTATCAGATTACTTCCAAATGCGTAGGGCAATTGATAAATAGAGGAGATCGGTTTGGTGATAATTAAGCTTGCTTTTTTACCTACTGTTATGCTTCCGTGCGAGGCAGATAATCCCATTGCATAGGCACCATTAATGGTTGCTGCATTAATCGCCTCTTCAGGAGTCATTTTCATTTTGATGCATGCTGTCGAAACTACAAAATTCATATTGCCTGACGGTGTCGACCCAGGATTAAAGTCTGTTGCTAATGCTAGAGGCAAACCAGCATCAATCATTTTTCGTGCAGGCGTGTAAGGAATGCTCAAAAAATAGGAGCAAGACGGTAATGCTACAGGCATGGTAATACTGTTTTGTAGTACCTCAATGTCTTCCTTTAGCATGATTTCAAGATGGTCAACAGATAGGGCTTGGTTTGCAACACCTAGTGCAACACCACCAATTGAGTTGAACTGATTCACATGTAATTTTGGTTCTAGCCCATATTTTTTTCCTGCAGCAACAATTTGTTCTGTTTCTGCCAAGTTAAAGTAACCGCTTTCACAGAATACATCGATATAATCAGCTAGTTTTTCTTTGTGAATTTCTGGTAATATGTCATTTATCAATAAGTCTATGTATCCTTGGTGATTTTCTTTAAATTCTAATGGAAAGGCATGTGCGCCTAAAAAAGTAGCTTTTATCGAAATAGGATAATTCTGGGCCAATTTTTTAATTACACGAAGTATTTTAAGCTCTCCTTCGGCTGTAAGTCCATAGCCTGACTTGATTTCGACTGCACCTGTTCCTAATTGCATTACCTCTTCTAATCGATACTTGGACTCTTCATAAATTTGATCCTCTGTTGTGTGATTTATTTTTTGTGCTGAGTTTAAAATTCCGCCACCACGACGAGCTATTTCCTCGTAAGTTAAGCCATTAATTCGATCTACAAATTCTTGTTCGCGATTTCCTGCATACACGATATGGGTATGACTATCACACCATGTAGGTAGAACCATTTTTCCTTGTAAATCTATGGTTGAATCTACAGATATCGATGGTACATTATCCATATTGCCATAATCAGCTATTAAATCATCTTTGATAACTAAGTACGCATTTTTGATTGAAGGTAGATTACTCATTTCCTTTCCAGACACCTTTTCTGGGGCACTGTCTCGTACTTGAATTAACTCTTTTATGTTTAGTAGTAAGGTTGTCATTGCAATGTGCTTGTTATTCTACTATTATTATTTCGAACATTTTATCCCAGTTTTTTCCAGTAATAAATATGGTTTTTGTTTTAGGATTATAAGCGATTCCGTTCAAAACGTCATCAGGAGTAACTTTAATTAGCTTTCGAAGTCCTGACATATCAAGTATCCCTTCGACAGCTCCGCTAGCAGGATTTACCACCGCAATAGCATCTTTTTGCCATACGTTTGCGTAGAATTTATCATTAATATATTCAAGTTCATTTAAGGCTTTAATCTTGGTTTTACCAGAGTACACATTAATGTAATCTAACATTTCTTGAGTTTCTGGATTAGTTTTCCAAATTTTCTCTGTTCCATCAGATTGATAAATGTTTTTACCATCATTTGTCATTCCCCATCCTTCAATATCTTTGGTGTAAGCAAAACTTTTTTCTAGTTTTAAGGTAGTAGCGTTGTAAATAAAACCAGTTTTTTCTTGCCAAGTGAGTTGATATAATTTACCATTGATAAACGTGATTCCTTCTCCAAAATATTTGTCTTCCAAATCAATTTGTTTGTATATTTTTCCAGTTTTGTAATCGTATTTTCTGAAATAGGATTTGTAAGCAGCCCCTGATGCTGAAGTTCCTGAACCCGTACTCTCATACAAAGTATCTTTATAAAACTCTAAACCTTCTGTAAATGATTCCGTGTCGTGAGGGTAGGTGTTTATTATTTTATATTTTAATAATTTAGGAGTTATGCTAGAAACGAGTTCGATTCTCGTAGTAGCTTCAGAGCTAGTGCCGTCGAAGTACACTAATGCTTTGAGATTTTGATAACCTAATTTTTGATTTTCGAGTGCATAAGTCAATCGTTCTAAGCCTTTACTACTGCCTATTTTTTTATCATTTACGTAATAAATAACACTGTCAATCGCTTTGGCATTATCATTGGTAATGACTAAATCAAGTTGGTCTTGTGGTTCATATTGTGTCTTTATTACTTTGTTATCGAAGGTAAATAAAGAATTTTCACCTTTTTTTGTGTCTCCACAATTAGAAAGTGTGACTGCTAATAAAATGATAGATAGTAAGTTATATTTTTTCATTGTTTTAATTTTGAATACCCCAATATACAATGTTATTTTTAGAGCACAAAGGGCTTGCAAAAATATAAAAAGATTGTATATTTGCACCGGCAAGTCCTACACGACCAGCTCCTGCAGACTCCCCCAGGATGGGAACATAGC
>CAXBGV010000142.1:0-7513 GCA_963975235.1 uncultured Flavobacterium sp.
TCGTGTAGGAACAGCTGCTATAACCACTCGTGGATTAGTAGAAGAAGATATGGAAACTATCGTAGCATTGATAGATCGAGTATTAGTTAGTCACACAGACGAAGCTGTTATCGAAGCAGTCGCTAATGATGTAAATGAGATGATGAGCGAAAGAGCAATATTCGTTTTTTAAATTTTAGTTTAAAAGTTTAAAGTTTAAAGTTTAAAGTTTTGTGTTTGCCAAAAGCATTCCTAAAACTTTAAACTTTTTAATTTTAAATAACTCTAAACTTTTTAAAATAACTTTAAACAAAAATAACTTTAAACAAAAGAAAATGGGCGTACTCAGACTACAACTTCCAACAGATCCTAGATGGGTAAATATTGTAGAGAAAAACATTGAAGAGATCCTAACTGACCATGCGTGGTGCGAACAAAAAGCCGCTACCAATGCTATTACTATTATAACTAACAATTCGGAGCATCAAGATTTAGTAAAAGATTTATTGGCTTTAGCTAAAGAAGAAATTGATCATTTTGAACAAGTGCACAACATCATTATCAAGCGTGGCTTGAAGTTAGGACGGGAGCGCAAAGATGACTATGTAAATGAACTGTATCTTTATATGAAAAAAAGTTCAACCGGTAGTAGAGTTTCGAGTCTGGTAGAGCGATTATTGTTCTCGGCCATGGTAGAAGCTAGAAGTTGTGAACGTTTTAAGGTATTATCTGAAAATATTCAAGATGAAGAACTTGCTGTTTTTTACAGAGAATTGATGGAGAGTGAAGCAGGTCATTATACTACCTTTATAACCTATGCTCGAAAATATGGCACAGGAATTGATGTGGAGAGCCGCTGGAGAGAATGGATTGATTTTGAAGCTTCCATTATCGAAAATTATGGTAAAAGTGATTCTATTCACGGTTAAATAAAGATTTTTTTAACTTATTTGTAGCTTGCTCTTAGGTGTTAAGCATCAGTGTTATATACTGTTTAAGGAGTAGCAGACTTTGAATAATGCTGTAAGCACTTGATTTTATTATCATAATTGTGAAAATTAAATTATATTTATGCCGAAAAAAATTAAACAATTGTAAATTTTTGTGAATGAAACTCTATATAAAATATGATGGAATTGTAGCTTGTAGGGTAATTTTACAAGAACAATTAGAAAGATTAGATATTAAATACCAGTTGCTAGAACTTGGTGAGATAGAAATTAGTGGTGTCGTACCGCCGGATGTAATGGCTGAATTGCAGCAGTCTTTAAATAGATACTCTATTTTTATTGTTGATAATGAAAAAAGTCAATTGATACAGAGGATAAAGGATACAATTGTGCAAATGATTTATGAAAACGAGAAATTGCCTTCAGTAACAATATCTCAGTACTTGTCAGATAAACTTAATTTTAGTTACGGATATATTACCAATATATTTACGGAGCATACATATTCATCTATTGAGAATTTTATTATCATTCAAAAAATAGAACGGGCCAAAAAGTTAATCATTGAGGAGCAATTAACGCTTACAGAGGTTTCCTATAAATTGAATTACAGTAGCGTTGCTTATTTATCAAGTCAATTTAAGAAAGTTACGGGCTTGACACCTTCAGCTTTTAAAAGGATTGTTGATAAAAGAAGAAACCTTTCGAGCTAATTTTTTTTTTAGAATTGCATAACAAACAAAGTTTAAAATAATAACATTTATAATATGATCTCAAATAAGGACTCAATGCACATTTTGATAGCGGATGATGATGAAGATGACCGCACTTTTTTTAGTGAAGCGATGATGGAACTAAAAATGAACAATAAGTTAACCTTATTTAATGATGGTAAGGATTTGATGGATTATTTAACTGATCCAGAAATTACGTTGCCTCATATTTTATTTTTAGATTTAAACATGCCATACATGTCTGGTTTTGAATGTTTAAAAATGATTAGAGCTAATAGCAGGTTCAAAGATGTTTCTATCGCAATTTATTCTACTTCTTCGTCAGAGAAAGACATTGAAGAAACCTTTATAGAAGGTGCTAATATTTACATCAAGAAACCAAATGATTTTGCTAAGCTTAAGAAAGTGATCAAAGAAGTTCTTAATATTAATTGGCAGTTTCACTCTTCAGGTTTAAACAAAGAAACTTTTTTCTTTAGCATTTAAAAAACAAATAGTAGATGAAATTACTTAAATTATATAAAAATACGCAAATATTTAAAATTGCTCTAGGGATTGCAATTTTAGTAGTGGGTTATATCGCCTCTGTTTTTTATAATCAAATGAAGTCACTAGATGCCTCGGTAGATCTTATTGCAACATCTACCGATACGCAGCTAGAGCTTGAAAAAGTACTTTCTGTACTGAGTATGTATGAAAATAACTTAAGAGGATACATTATCACTAAAGATGAAGCGTATCTCTCTAAGAGGTTTTTAGAAAAAGGAGACTTACAACGAAAAATACACAAGTTAAAGTTGCTTGTTGCTGATAATCCTGCCAGGGTTGCAGATCTTGATAGGCTTAATAAAATGATCGACCGTAGGTTCGAATTGTACCGAGAGACATTGTTATTGTCTAAAAGTGAGGTTTTTGAGCGTGAAAAGTTTCATGAAAAATTACGCGAGAGTAATTTATTTACGCAATCTATGAAAACATTTATCTACAAAACGATAAATGCCGAAGGAGACAAGATCAAATTTCATAATGTAAACCATCAATTCGAAATAGAAGACTCGATTATTAGTGCTTTTTTACTAGTGATCCTTTCGCTTTTAATTTTGCTACTATCGTTCAATAAAATGAATGTAGATATCGAAGAGTTGAAAAAAACAAATGATGAATTAAAATTTTTAAACCTTTCCTTTAATAATGCAGAGAAAATAGCAGGTTTTGGACATTGGAAGATAAACGGAGAAACGGGTATATATTCGTTTTCAGATAACTTTTACCGACTTTTAGGAGAAGAGCCTAATACTTTTGAACCGAAGTTGAGTAGTTTACTAAAATACATACATCCTGACGACGTTGATTATGTTGTAGAAAAACACAACGCCTCTTTTGGATCGATGGAGGCCACCAATATTATGTTTCGATTTGTTTTAGCAAATGGTAAAACAAAATATATCAAATCTGTAGGTAGTTTTACTAAAAACAGTAGTGGAGCTCTAATAAAAACTGGTGTTGTCTATGATATGACTGATCAGTATGAAAAAACACTAGAGCTCGAGGAAAGTAATATCGAACTTAAGAGTATAAATGCTGAGTTAGAATCGTTCAATAACATTGTAAGCCATGATTTGCAGGAGCCATTACATAAAATTCAAATGTTTATCTCCAGAATTGAAGGTAGCGAGTTTGATGCTGTTTCAGATAAAAACAAAACGTATTTCTCCAAAATAAAATTGTCTGCAAATAAAATGCAGACCTTATTAATTGATCTAGTAAATTACTCAAGAACAATAAAGGGAGATAAAGTGTATGTTGATATCGATTTAAGAGATACCATTCACCGTGCTATAGACGAGTTATCATCAGATATCGAGGACAAAAATGCGACCATAGAGATAGGAACATTACCACGAATGAAGGCAATTTCTTTTCAATTAGATCAATTGTTTATCAATCTTATTTCGAACTCTTTAAAATATAGCAAGGATGATGTAAATCCTCAAATACATATTTATACCGAAGATATTTTTGATGATGTTTATTGCGCAGAAAAATTAATTCTAAATGAAGAGTTTCATAAAATAGTAATAAAAGATAACGGTATAGGATTTAAGCAGGAATACGCAGATAAAATTTTTATTTTATTCCAACGTTTGGAGACTGACCCTAAATACGCAGGAACTGGTTTAGGATTGGCTATTTGCAAAAGAATCGTAGACAACCACAGTGGTTATATAAAAGCCGAATCAGAGCCAAACGTAGGGACCACTTTTACAATCTATATTCCAAAAAATTAAATTTTTTTAATCGATCTTGCTAATATTTTAACGATTTTAGTTCAAGAGAGTAAAGATATTGTTGTAAGCCTTTTGCATTGCTCAAAGTACTAACACACAAATTAATACGATTAGATGATAACCATAGTTGAAGCCGATATAACTGATTTACCTATTATAAAAGAACTTGCTTATAAAATTTGGCCATCGACTTATGGTGCAATCCTATCAGAAAAGCAAATAGCTTATATGCTTGCTTCTTTTTATTCGGATGAATGTTTAAAGGACAATGTTATAAATAAAGGACATCGCTTTTTATTAGTCAAAAATAACCAAAAACATATAGGATTTGCAGCTTACGAGCATAACTATCTTAATCAATTGGTAACACGAGTGCATAAAGTTTATATGTTACCGGAAACGCAGGGTAAAGGCTATGGCAAACTTGTTTTTGATCGAATTGATAGTATAGCCATTGCTAATAAAATGAATGCCATATCGCTAAATGTTAATCGCTTCAATACAGCTTTACAATTTTATCAGAAATTAGGGTTTGTAATTGTGAGAGAGGAAAACATAGCGCTTGATCACGGCTATTTAATGGAGGATTATGTTTTAGAAAAAAAATTAGTTTAGTTGTATTAGATTGTACACCAGATATATCACTTTACTTTTTAACTAAATTTTTCTTCAGATAGGCTTTACCATTTATGATTGTCATTTCTACAGTCGTGATATTTTTAATATCGTCGAGCGGATTTTTTTCTAAAATAATAGCATCAGCTGTTTTTCCAACCTCAATTGTTCCCCAGAGTTGTTCCTCATTAAAAAATCGAGCAGGAGTTATTGTTGCTGCCTTTAATATGCTAAAGTTATCTATTCCTGCTTGCGACCAATTGTACATTTCTTGATGTAGGTTAAAACCATTCATTTGGAAAAAAGTACTAGGATCACTTCCCATTAGTAATAAGCAATTGCTGTTACTTAGTTGTTTTAGTATTTTTTGCTTGTACTCAAAAATAGGTTGATTTTTTTGCTGGTTTAATAGTACAGTAGCAATACCTTGTTTAAGTAGATCTGCTTTGTATTCCGTGTCCCATTGGTTTACATATTGTTTTGGTGCATTGTCATAGACAAGTCTATTTTTATATTCGTTCGGATATTGCAAATTTTTAGACATAATATCCCAATCAAGAGTTGGACAGTTGTAAACCTCTTTTTCTTTCGTTAGTTCTATAGTTCGTGCTAATTCGCTAGTATTTGAAATTTTATTATAACCTGCTAGGTGTTCAATACTTTTATAACCTGATTTAAGTACTTTTTCTATTTGTATGCCTGCTGGATAATGACCACAAACAAGAACTTGGTGCTGGTTAGCAGCTTGCATTAAATTGTCGAAAACCACCTCATTAGCGATACTAAATACTTTTATAAAATCAAATTTATTTTTTTTAATACTGATCATTAAGCTATCATATTGAGCAGCATTGTAAGTAAGGTCTCGAGTAACAATATAGGGGTAATATAAATTTGGTGATATAGTTGCAGAGCTGCTTTCTAACCTACTCCTTAACGCTAATAGTGGTGTACTCGTATTCATGATACGTAAACGAGTTATGCCTGCTGCAACATTTTCTAGTAACAAAGTGTCTATTTTACTGTCAACAGGTAAATGACTGTGCATTTCGGCTAGGCCCGGCATCAAGAACTTTCCTTTTCCTTTTAGTATTATTGTTTTTTTATTTTTTGGAAGTTTACTAAAATCCGCAATAGCTTTTATTTTACCATTACTAAATAATACACTTGTTTTTTTGAGTACTTCACTATTTGTCATCGTAATTACGTTGATGTTTTTGATAATCAAGTCGTTTTGTTGCTGTGCACTAGTAGTAAGTGTAAGTAGTAAAGAGAAAAAAAGTAGTTGAATATGCTTCATTTTTATCATTTTATTTTGTTTTTTGTGAGTCCGATAAGTGTCTCGAATTGTTCTATTTAATTTGAGATACTAGCTTGTTTTTATTTAAGACTTTAGGTCGGCAATGATTTATAGTTTCAAAGAGATCAAATGTACAGGTTAGATCGGGACTAAAACAAGACGATTTGATTTAGCACTATTGTTAAAGGATTTTTCCCTGCGTGGAAATACGATTTGCAACCAAATATACTATTCTTTCACTATAGTATTTTAAGAAAATAGTGATCTAGTCTATTTTGTGATATCTAGCCCTGATCGCAACGGCATCCTTTGCCTTGCTCTATTTTTTGAGAGTAAGGCAAAGATATAGTGAAGAGCAGGTGTACTTATCTTTCGAAGGATGTACGGCAGCTCCTAAGAATTAAAGAATTAATGATCTAAATTACGATTAAATCATGTTTTGCAAGTAAGCCTTTGACGCCTTCTAGCGAAAACTGCGCTTTTTTGATTTGAGTTTTAGTGGGATCAATAGTATAATTGCGACTCGTTCTAAAATCAGCTTTATTTGCAGTTGCTTTATTGAATTCAGCTCGGTACAGATCGCAATTATCAAAAAGAACATTCGTTATATCAGTAGCCATAAAGTCGACAGCAATAAGACTAGTGTTAGAAAATGTAGTTGCTTTCATTTTAAGTGCATAAAATTTTGAAAAATCCAGTTTTGAGTTTTTAAAATGAACCTCGAAGATAAACTTGTCACACATGGCAAAATTAACGTCCTTTATTTGGCAGAAATCAAAATGGGCCGTTCGAAATGCTACGTGATTAATTTTAGCATTGTTAAAGTTACAGCGATTAAAATTGCAGTCGATGAAGATAACAGCAATAAAATTACAAGCTGAGAAATCACAATTTGTAAAAGTACAAGATTCAAATTCTTTGTAATTAATGGCTTCTTCACTGAAGGTTTGGTCGTTGTATTGCTTGTCTAGATTGTATGCAACCATAAATGTAATGTAATTGGAGTAGTGCCAGCTTTGCTGTAATTTCGTTGTAAATTTACTATTAATCGGATCACAAGACTAATAAATTCTATTTACTTGTCGTTCTAAAATTGTGAGAAGCCTTATTAATAATTGTTTTTTTGAACTTAAATTGGCAAATTCATCTTAAAATCCTTAACAATTTATGATAAAAAGCGCTTTACCGATTGATTTTTCACTTTTAATTGAATAACTGATCAGTAATGTTAATTCGTAAACAGTTGTTTATTAGTGTTTTGTGTTTTTTTATACTGCATTAAATTCAGGAATCAAACGATTTCGTTGAATTTTACTTAACGAAATCATAAAATTTGTTTTGGTTTTTAAACTTTAACTACTTTTGAGGTCTAAATGAGAACTTCACTATTAATATTATTATTCACTTCATTCTTCTGTTTTGGGAGTGCAAATGCGTTGCATCAAAGTGTCGAATCTTCTTCTTCTTTTTTAGCGCAAAATCTTGGATTGCATCAAAAGCAAAATATTGTACTAAGCAATACAAATTTGCACACTATGATTGCTGCGCAGGCAGAATTATTTTTGGTAGAGGAGAGTTGCAACACTGACGAAGCACCTCAAACATTTTTTCCGGCAAAGAGTGATGTTCTAAAAAAGACCTACTCTT
>CAXBGV010000143.1:0-7456 GCA_963975235.1 uncultured Flavobacterium sp.
GCGTTACTTCTTCCAGTGGAACATTAAATACTTTTGAAGCAGTCGATTTGTGAATGTCTTCATTGTTCTGAAATGCTTTAATCATGTTTTCTTCACCACTCAAAGCAGCAATTACACGTAATTCAATTTGAGAATAATCGGCAGAAACGAGTGTGTAGTTTTCGTCTCGGGCAATAAATGCTTTTCTAATCAAACGACCTCGCTCTGTACGCACGGGGATATTTTGCAAATTAGGGTTGTTAGAGCTCAATCGGCCAGTAGCAGCTACTGTTTGCATGTAATCAGTATGAACGCGTCCAGTTTTTGCGTCTACTTGATTTGGTAGCGCATCAATATAGGTCGATTGTAGTTTTACCATCTGTCGCCATTCTAGAATATCGCGTACGATTTCGTTATCATTGGCAAGGTAACTCAAAACTTCCTCACCGGTAGCATATTGTCCTGTCTTGGTTTTCTTTTGTTTCGCTCCGCCTATTTTTAACTTATCAAAAAGAATGTCTCCCAATTGTTTTGGCGATGCTAGGTTGAATTTCTCTCCAGCAGTTTCATATATTTTTTGTTCGAAAGTGTCGATTTCCTTTTGCATTTCGCTTGACATGCTTTTTAAGAAAGGCACATCAAGATTGATTCCTTCTGTTTCCATTGCGGCAAGAACAGGTACTAACGGAATTTCAATATCTTCGAATAATTTGCTGGTTTGCGTTTTCTCTAGTTCTACTGCAAATAATTCTTTTAGTTGAAAAGTTACATCGGCATCCTCAGCAGCGTATTCTTTGATTTCCTCTAAAGCTACATCACGCATTGATTTTTGATTCTTTCCTTTTTTACCAATAAGTGCTTCAATAGATTGAGGTGCGTATTTTAAATAGGTTTCGGAAAGTATATCCATATTATGACGCATATCTGGATTGATCAAATAGTGCGCAATCATAGTGTCGAATAATTTTCCTTTAACATTAATGTTGTAGTTGGATAGTATTTTTAAGTCGTATTTCAAATTTTGGCCTATTTTTTCGATAGCCTCATTTTCAAAAAACGGAATAAATGAGTTGGCTAGTTTTTGTGCTTCTTCTTGATTTTCAGGGAAGGGAACATAAAAAGCTTTTCCTTTTTCGTAAGAGAAGGAAATTCCAACCAGCTCAGCATGCAAGGCATCTAATCCAGTAGTTTCGGTATCAAAACACACGGATTGTTGCTTTAGTAAATTTTGCAATAGCAATTTAATTCCTAAATCCCCTTGTATACTTTGGTAGGAATGTGTTGTATTTTCTAAAGTATTGTAATACTGTTGATGGGTAGTTGCTGTTTCGTTGTCCTGAGTAGCACTACCAAATAGATCAAACTGATCTTCGTTTTTAGGCTGTGGCTTTTTATATAATTTAGAATCGTCTGTGGTGTTGGTAGTGTTGTCAGTATTACCTTTTTTGAATATGGTGTCAAATTGCTCAGCCATTCTTCTGAACTCGAGTTCATTAAATAGTGCGTCGGTTTTTTCAACATCAGGCTGCGAAAGTTCATAATCTTTTTCATCAAAGGTTACGGGGCAATCCAAAAGAATAGTAGCTAATCTCTTCGATAATAAACCGAGCTCTTTGTTGGCTTCAATTTTGGTCTTTATCGCTCCTTTTAGTTCATGAGTATTAGCCAGTAGATTTTCCATTGAACCGTATTCTGCTAAGAATTTCTTCGCTGTTTTTTCACCTACACCTGGTAGTCCCGGTATATTATCAGCTGCATCACCCATCATGCCCAGGTAATCAATAACCTGCTCAGGCTTTTCAATTTCAAACTTTTCTAGTACTTCAGGAATGCCCCATATTTCAATGCCGTTACCCATACGGGCAGGTTTGTACATAAAAATATTTTCTGAAACGAGTTGAGCAAAATCCTTATCCGGAGTTACCATAAAGACTTTGTAGTTTTCTTTTTCGGCTTGCTTAGCAATTGTACCTATTAAGTCATCCGCTTCGTACCCGTTTACTTCTATTATAGGAATGTGCATGGCGCGAAGTAATTCTTGAATGTATGGAACTGCTATTTTAATAGCTTCGGGAGTAGCGTCACGATTTGCTTTGTAGGCGGGAAACAGATCATTTCTTAAATCACTACCTCCTTTATCAAATGCGACCGCGAGATGATCTGGTTTTTCTCTCTTGATGACATCCATTAAGGAATTCATAAAACCCATTATGGCAGAAGTATCCATTCCTTTAGAGTTGATACGAGGATTTTTTATAAAAGCATAATATCCTCTAAAAATTAAAGCGTAAGCATCAAGTAGGAAAAGGCGTTTTTGTTGTGACATAAATAGTGTATTTCGATAGTTTTCAAAAGTACAAAACTTATAAGAGACTGGAGTAGAATTTAATTGATCTTACTATTATTTGTTCTTACTTAAAACTAAAATAATTATATCTATTTTGTTTTGGCTTGTGTTTAAAAGGCTTAGGTTGTTTTTATTACTTGTAAGTTATTACTTTAAAGAACAGTAAAAAACAATCGAAATGTTAAAAATAAGTGCATTTAATCGGTTTTATGTGTAGTTTATCGAATATTGTATTATGTTTGTCATGTCAATCGGAAGTTGATAGCTCTATTAAAAATTACACTCACTAAAATTAAATGTCATGAAAAAAACTACTTTTATCCATAACATTCTACCAGTTTTTCTTTTCGCTTTCATGATGCTAAATACAGCAACTTTATCAGCTCAAGTAGGGATAGGGACTGTGACACCGCATGCAAGTTCAGTTTTAGACGTGACTTCGACCACTCAGGGTATGTTGACACCAAGAATGACTACAGCTGAAAAAAATGCTATTACAAGTCCAGCTAATGGCTTGATGGTATTTGATACAACGCTCAAAGGTTTTTATTTTTATGATACAACCAGTAGTCTATGGTTGCCAATGAACAATGTAGCAGCTTCGTCTGATAGGTTAAATTTTAAACGCATCAAATCTACTGATGTTTTAGCTACAGTATTAGCTGCTGAAAAAGCGGCAGGAGGTGGAACGAAATACGTTTTAAATACCAATACCTTGTATGAAATAAACGGTACTGTGTTGGTCGATTTACCAATTGATTTAAATAATGCTTACATCACAGGGCTAGATACCAACGAAGATAAATTAGTAAAAGCAACCGGAAACTTGTTTGAAGGCTCCAAGGGCGGGAGTATTAGAAATCTTCTTTTGCAAGCAACATTAGGTAATGTGTTTAATCTTACGGCAGCAGCTACGGAATCTCTTATTTTTAGAGACTCAATTGTGGGTACCATTTCGGGTTTTGGACTTGTTTTTTGTAGTATTGTGCAATATGTAGGAAATAGTAATGGAGTTACCTACAACAATATTACAAAACTGTTGTTAAGTAACATTGGTTGGTTTGGAAATAATTCTGGTACTTTTGAAAAATTGACAGGTACTTTCGGTTTAGTTCAAAAACAAAGTGGATTTACAGAAGTTACAGGTACGTCGATTGGTTTAGATGTTTCATCTAATCCAATTATCACTGGCGACGCTGTTTTGCGTGAAGTAGTTTTCACAGGTACACTAGGAGCAGGGCAGTATGTTAATAGGTATACATCTGGTAGTTATACAAATTTTAATTTTAACAACAAATGGACAGTAAACTGTCCTGGAATCCCTAGAGAAGATGATTCTGCTGCTGTTGGAGATGCAAATAGTGATTTTGGAGTAGGAAGTGGTAGTTTAACTACACTTAGTGGTACACCTACTAAATTAAATGCGGGTACAACGACTTCAACTAACTTATTCAGATTCTCGACAGGTAGCACGGATAACAGGTTGCAGTATTTGGGTAATAAAAAACGATTTTTTAAAGTAAGTGGAGCTTCTTCTTTTCAGTCTAACGGATCTGGAGCTAACAATACAATTTTTATTTTTTATGTAGCTAAAAATGGGACCGTAATTAATCAATCTAAAATTTATGTACTTTCTAACTCTAGTAATGATGTACTTTCAGTTCCTTTTCAAACTATCGTTGAGTTAGCACCTAATGACTACGTAGAGGTATATGCACAGCGTTTCGTGTCATCGTCATATGGAACAGGAAACGTTTTAACGGTATCTATGAATTTGATTGTAAATTAAAAAAAAGACATAAGGTTTAGTTATAAAAGTTTGGTTTTGTTTTTACAAAAAAGAGATTGTCTGTTCCCCAAAAGACAATCTTCTTTTTTTGTGATACTACAACTTGTTGTATACTTTTGTTAAATTTTCACTGAGACTGTCTATGGTGTTTTCTTAATTTGTTATTTTGTCAAAAAATTACAAACACAATGATTTTTAGAATATTATTTCTGTTCCTTTTTCTACTAATAATCGAATTATACTCCTTTCAAGCCGTTAAGACCTTGGTTAAAATAAAATGGGTTTTACTTACCTATCAGATTGTTAGTGCAGTAATTCTTTTTTATATTTTATATGCTTTTACAAAGTTTGATCGTTCTGTAGGGCAAACACATCAAACCATGCTTACAATGGGTCTATTGCTGTTGGTCTACGTTCCCAAGCTTGTTTTGTTAGTTGTCATGTTTGGAGAGGACATTTTCAGAATAGGTACCGGTGCGGTTAACTATTTTAGAGATACCACAAATGAAGAGTTTTTAAATTCCAGAAGAAAATTTGTAAGTCAAATTGGTTTAGGCCTTGCAGCGGTGCCACTTTTGTCATTGATCTACGGTATTACGTTAGGGAAATATAATTATAAAGTGATCAAACAGCGCATTTTTTTTCCGGATTTGCCAAATGCTTTTGATGGTTTTACGATTACTCAAATTTCAGATGTGCATAGCGGTAGTTTTGATGATCCAGAAAAAATAAGCTACGCCATAGAGCTAATTAATGAACAAAACTCTGACATGATCTTGTTTACAGGAGATATTGTAAATACGCATGCTACTGAGATGTTGCCCTGGATTGAAACCTTTAAAAAAATAAAGGAGCACCCTTACGGGAAATTCTCAGTTTTAGGGAATCATGATTATGGAGAATATGTTTCTTGGCCTACAGAGCTTGAGAAAGAGCAAAACTTTGAAAGTATTAAGAACCTGTACAAGCAAATCGATTTTCAATTGTTATTGAATGAGCACAAGTATATTGCTAAAGATAATGAAAAAATAGCATTGGTCGGAGTGGAGAATTGGGGTCACAATTTCAAAAAAGCAGGAGATATCAATAAAGCTTCGGATGGACTTACTAAAGATGATTTTAAAATTTTAATGAGTCATGATCCGAGCCATTGGGAGTATGAGGTTAAAAATCATGATAAAAATTTTCACCTTACCCTATCAGGACATACACATGGCATGCAGTTTGGTATTGAGATTCCGGGTTATTTTAAATGGAGTTTAGCACAGTATGTTTATGCGCAATGGGCTGGTCTTTATGAGAATTTAGGAAGATACGTGTACGTGAACAGAGGTTTTGGTTTTCACGCCTATCCGGGGAGGGTAGGTATCATGCCTGAGATTACTGTTATAGAACTAAAAAAAGGGGATAAAGTAGCATAATTAGTTAAAAATGCTACATTTGTAAATTACAATCTATCAAAGGTAGATTTAAAACATTAAATTTTTGGTTTATGTCAAAATTTGGAGAACTTATTACTGCACAAATACCAGTGTTGATAGACTTCTATACAGACTGGAATGAATCATCTCTTGCAATGCATCCTGTCATTAGAGATGTGGCTGCTGCTCTTGGTGACAAAGCTAAAGTCATTAAAATAGATGTAGATAAAAACAAAGAATTAGCTGATGCACTAAGAATTAAAGGTGTTCCAACGCTAATGATGTATAAGGACGGACAAATGGTTTGGAGACAATCCGGGGAATTAGATGCGAACTCGATAATTAGTATCGTTCAAGAGCAATTTTAACAAAACCATTAGTTTAGTGCCTCACATTTGTAGTGCTGTTGGTCGATAAACTCTAATGTTTTTGGTAATACATATTTAAGGTTTTTGGAGGCCTTTACACTATCATGAAAAACGATTATACTTCCAGGTTTTAGGTTTGATAGTACATTATTCAAACACTTCTCTTGCGTGATACTTTGATCAAAGTCGGCACTTAAAATATCCCACATTATTATTTTATATCCTTTGGCTTTTATGGCTTTCGCTTGGTTGCGTTTAATTTTTCCGTAAGGGGGTCTAAAAATTTTTATGCTCTTGCTATTTGAATTGATTTGTGAAATGCTTTCGGCACATAAGTCAAAATTTTCTATAAAAGGCGCTGTGGGTGTTTTCCAACCATTCAAATGATTGTGCGTATGATTACCAATACTGTGACCATCCGATAGTATTCTTTTAAATATATCGGGATTGTTTACAATGTTTTTACCAATGCAAAAAAAAGTGGCTGTAGCGCCATGTTTTTTTAGTAATTGCAATACCCAATCGGTAATCTCTGGTGTAGGTCCGTCATCAAAGGTCAAATAAATTTTATTTTGATCATTAGGGATATCCCAAATATACCCTGAAAATATTTTTTTTATCAGTAAGCTCGTTTTTACCCAATATGCTTTCATGTGTTCCCTTTTATTGATTTAAAGGTAAAAAAAAATGCAGCAGTTTTTAAATCCTGCTGCATTTTTCTTGTGTTTTTTAAACTTGTAAATTATTCTTTATCACGTCCAAAACGATCAAATATTTCAACATAGGTATTAAACAAGCTTCTGTTTTTTTCGTAAAAAGCAATATCATTATTGTCCTTCATGACTTCAAGTAATCCTCTGTAACGCTCTAAATCTGTAATAATTTCTACACCCAAAAGTGACTGCTCGTCTGCACTTATTTTGCTGTAATAATTAAGGTTGTCTTTGTATTTTGACATTAACTTAACCAACAGGTCTTGTGCATTTTTTTGCTGTCCAATTTTATAGAAACCATCAGCAAACGGATCTACTAAGGAGTAGTATTCAAATTTGTCAAGGGGCATTTTTGTTAAGGCTAAGTTTATGATAGTTTCTGCCTTCTTAGTTTTTCCCTCTTTAATCAGCTGATTCATTAACCTAGCTAGATTAGTTCTGTAGGTAATGCTTTCGCGACGTGTTTCTGGATCATGGTAAATATCACCTTCACTGTTTCCCCAATCCCACTTCATGATGTTGGTGTACATTTTTTCAGAATCTATTTGTCCCATGTCTAGTGGGTTGCCGTTTTCAGATGTCGGCGTTTTTATTGGTACTAATTTATAAACTAGGCCATCAAGCTGCAAGTAGTCTTTCATCCACAAGTAGTCTTCAGGATCAAATGCACCACCACTAAAATAAATTGGTCTTTTCCAATTATTGTTGGCTACGATGTCTAACATCATCAAACGATTTTTATATAATGCTTTTCCTTTTATGTCAATGTCAATAAAAGGAACTATCGAATCAAAGTATTGTGCACCAACTACTTTGTTTTTAATGATCGTGTTTTTGTC
>CAXBGV010000144.1:0-7441 GCA_963975235.1 uncultured Flavobacterium sp.
CCACATATATAAAAATAGCTAACATTCCCAAATAAAGCTGTGGGTAGTCAAAAATTCTAAATTTATCAGCACCCTCTACAGCTACTGTTTTTTCAATTTTTGCAGGATTTTCAATTTTAGAAAAATTCATAAAAATTGCAACTACAATAAATGCAATTCCTAAAATAATGAAAGGCAATTTTATATCCTCAAGTGATAGAGACGTTTTTTTGTTGTCTCCCATTCCAAATAAAGCAATTCCTAGTAATATAGCTCCAATTGTTGTTCCAAATGAATTGATACCGCCGGCTAGTGTTAAACGGTGTGCTCCAGTTGCTGGGCTTCCCATTTTTATAGCCAAAGGATTAGCAACAATTTGTTGAATTGAAAACCCCAATCCTACGGTAAAAAGAGCAGTCAAGAAGAATGGAAAACTTTCCATTGTTGCAGCAGGAACGAACATAAAAGATCCAATGGCTGAAAGCAATAGTCCAGCTGAAAGTGTTTTTTTGTAACCAAATTTTTGTAAAACGTCGACTTTTACAGATACTAAAAAGAATATAATCGAACCAACAAAATAAGCAACATAAAATGCCCATGCTACCAATTGTGATTCTAATTGAGATAATATAAAGACCTTTTTAAATACAGGTATAAGAATGTCATTGGCTGAACCAACAAATCCCCAAAAGAAAAAGACGATGATTAAGGAGATAAATTGTCCCCATTTAGTTTGTAAATTTTCAGTTTCCATTTTTTTAGTTTTTCTGTTTAAGTTTTAGTTTAACGGTAAATGTATATTTAAAGCCAAATAAAAAAAAATATAATTAAAATTAAATGCGTTAAAATTTTAAGAAGTTGATTTTTTTATGAATTTTATGACTGAATTTTAGGGCGAGATAAAAATAGATTGTTTGTTTGGATCGCTATTTTTGTGTTAATTGTCATTCTGTAAATCGGTATTTTTTTTGTACTTTTGCACAAATTTTTTAAAAGATATTCATGTTAACAGTTAATAATTTATCAGTTCAGTTTGGCAAAAGAATTTTGTTTGACGAAGTAAATACCACCTTTACACACGGTAATATTTACGGAGTTATTGGTGCCAATGGTGCTGGGAAATCTACGTTCCTAAAAATCATTTCTGGCGAAATGGATCCTACTTCTGGTCATATTCATTTAGAGCCAGGAAAACGGATGTCGGTTTTAAATCAAAACCACAATATGTTTGATGAACATACCGTACTAGAAACCGTAATAATGGGTAATAAAGTATTGTATGCTGTAAAAAAAGAAATGGATGCCCTTTATCTCGATTACAATGATAAAAACGCTGACAGAATAGGGGAGTTGCAAGTACAATTTGAAGAAATGAATGGTTGGAATGCCGATTCAGATGCTGCTTCGATGTTGTCAAACCTTGGTATTACAGAGGAACATCACTATACATTAATGACAGATCTTGAAGGGAAAATTAAAGTTCGTGTCCTTTTGGCGCAAGCTTTATTTGGTAATCCAGATTTACTTATTATGGATGAGCCTACCAATGATTTGGATTTTGAAACGATTGCTTGGTTGGAAAACTTTTTAGCGAACTACGAGAATACCGTGATTGTTGTTTCGCATGACCGTCACTTTTTAGATTCTGTTTGTACACATATATCTGATATCGATTTTAGTAAAATAAATCATTATTCAGGAAACTATACTTTTTGGTATGAGTCAAGTCAGTTAGCAGCAAAACAACGTGCACAACAAAACAAAAAAGCCGAAGAGAAAAAGCAGGAATTAGAAGAATTTATTCGCCGTTTCTCTGCCAATGTTGCTAAATCTAAGCAAGCTACGTCTAGAAAAAAAATGATTTCGAAGTTGAATATATCAGAGATTAAACCTTCTAGCCGTCGTTATCCAGCGATCATTTTTGACCAAGAGCGTGAAGCAGGAGATCAAATCTTGAATGTTCAAGGCTTAAGTGCATCGATTGATGGTGAAGTTTTGTTTAAAGATGTTGATTTGAATATGGCCAAAGGAGATAAAATTGTTCTTTTTTCTAAAGATTCAAGAGCAACTACTGCTTTCTATGAAATATTAAACGGAAACCAAGCAGCTGATGCTGGAAATTTTGATTGGGGAGTTACCACAAACCAAGCCTATTTGCCAGTAGAGAATCATTCGTTTTTTGAAAGTGATTTGTCATTAGTAGATTGGTTGCGTCAATGGGTAAAAACAGAAGAAGAACGTGACGAAGTAAACATTCGTAGTTTCTTAGGGAAAATGATTTTCTCAGGAGAAGAAGCCCTAAAAACATGCCGTGTTTTATCAGGAGGAGAAAAAGTACGTTGTATGCTTTCTCGCATGATGATGGAGAGAGGAAATGTATTGATGATAGATGAGCCTACGAATCACTTAGACTTAGAGTCGATTACCGCTTTTAACAACTCATTAAAGAATTTTAAAGGATCGGTTATTTTTACCACACATGATCATGAATTTGCACAAACTGTTGGTAACAGAGTTGTTGAGTTAACACCAAAAGGAGCTATTGACAGTTATATGACTTTTGATGAGTATCTAGACGATGAGAAAATACAAGAACTAAGAGTGAAAATGTACGCCAAATAAAAGGTTTACTCTCAAATAGCAAAAGCTCCTAATTTATTTTTAGGAGCTTTTTTATTGCGCATTATTTTTTCCCAAAAAGTTTACTAGCAACTATTAAAACAATAGCAATTACAGCAATGACAATAAAAATTCCTACTCCCATTCCAGCTTTAAATATTCCTCCTATAAGTTCGCAACTTGTAAATGAAAGTGATGCTACAAGAAGCATAAGTATTCTTAGTATTTGATTTTTCATAATAAACGTTTTTTTAATTGTTCCTAATGGTATAAAATTACAATTGCTAACGACGTTTTTTATTATGTAATTTTTACTAAGAGTTTCAATATTCTCAGATGTGTTTTCTGAAAATTAAATTTTAATTCCTACTTTGAAATATGTATATTTGCTCATCAATAGATACTAAAACTATGACCGAAAAAGTATTGCTCAATTCAAAAGAAGTAAACGTTATTTTACATCGTTTGGCTTGCCAGTTGATTGAAAAGCACTTAGATTTTTCGGAAACTATATTAGTAGGAATTCAACCAAGAGGTACTTTTCTTGCTGAGAGGCTTAAACGTATTTTAGAAAACGAATATGCTACTCCTGAAATCAAACTAGGTTATCTGGATATTACTTTTTTTAGAGATGACTTTCGTAGGACCGAGAAGCCTTTAGAGGCAAATAAAACCAAAATTAACTTTATTGTAGAGAATAAGAAGGTTATTTTTATTGATGATGTTTTGTTCACTGGTAGAAGTATTCGTTCAGCATTGACTGCTATACAATCTTTTGGTCGTCCTTCAGAAATTGAGTTACTCGTTTTAATAGATAGAAGATTTAGTCGAAACTTACCAATTCAGCCTGATTATAGAGGTCGACAAGTAGATGCCATCAATGATGAAAAGGTCAAGGTGAGTTGGTCTGAGAATGATGGTGAAGATAAAGTCTATTTGATAACAAATTAATTTAAGTTTGACTAAGCCAACAAATTTTTAATACAATAATCTTAAGATAAAATGAAAGAATTAAGCGTAGATCATTTATTAGGTATCAAATACATCAACAAAAATGATATCGACTTAATATTTGAAACTGCTGATCATTTTAAAGAAGTTATTAATAGACCGATCAAGAAAGTTCCTTCATTGCGAGACATTACAATAGCTAATATATTTTTTGAAAATAGTACCCGTACTAAATTATCTTTTGAGTTGGCACAAAAACGACTTTCAGCTGATGTTATTAGCTTCTCTGCAGCACAATCATCAGTAAAAAAAGGCGAAACGCTTATCGATACGGTTAATAATATCCTCTCAATGAAAGTAGATATGGTGGTAATGCGACATGCCAATCCTGGAGCTGCTTATTTTCTTTCAAAAAACGTAAAAGCAAGTATAATCAATGCGGGAGATGGAGCACATGAACATCCTACTCAAGCCCTATTAGATAGTTATTCCATTCGTGAAAAGTTAGGTGAAGTAGGAGGGAAGAAAGTTGTTATTGTAGGTGATATTTTGCATTCTCGGGTAGCATTATCTAATATTTATGCTTTACAGATGCAAGGTGCTCAAGTAAAAGTATGCGGACCTAAAACCTTAATTCCTAAATATATCGAATCATTAGGAGTAGAGGTCGAACCCAATCTGCGTAAAGCGCTAGAGTGGTGTGATGTCGCCAATATGCTTCGAGTACAAAATGAGCGTATGGATGTAAATTACTTTCCTTCTACAAGAGAGTATGCACAGCAATACGGCTTAGATAAACAATTACTTGATTCCTTGAATAAAGAGATTGTAATCATGCATCCAGGCCCTATCAATAGAGGAGTAGAAATTACATCAGACGTAGCCGATTCAAGCCAATCTGTAATTCTAAATCAAGTAGAGAATGGTGTCGCAATACGAATGGCAGTAATTTACCTTCTGGCATCTAAAATACAGTAAAAGAAAATATAAGAGGAGTAGATTTAGTCTATAATTAAATGATATTAATATGAAAGTGAATGAAAAAGGACATTCGGTAATAATAAAAGACACGCAAGGTGATTTTAGTTCATTTGTAACGAAATTAACAAACCAGTACAAAACTTTTGAGTCTTTAAATATAATTATAGATTTATCTCAATACGGTGCTTTATCTATCGCAGACATAAAGTTATTCTCTTTATTGTCTAAACAGCACAAAAAAGTAAAAAAATCATTTGTAATCGTTGTCTCAAATATAAATTATAATGAAGTTCCTGATCAATTAACCGTCGTACCATCTTTACTTGAAGCACATGACATCATTGAAATGGAGGAAATTGAAAGAGATTTAGGCTTTTAAATTTTTATGTTTTAAATCGACTAAATAAAAACGTATACTTGAAATTAACAATACTAGGTTGCTATGCAGCCACACCTCGTACTTTTACTAATCCTACTTCTCAGGTTTTAGAAATAAAAAACAGATTATTTCTTATCGATTGTGGCGAAGGTACTCAAGTACAATTGCGAAAAAATAAAATCAAATTTTCTAAAATAAATCATGTTTTTATTTCTCATTTACATGGTGATCACTTTTTTGGTCTTATTGGTTTAATTTCTACATTCACCTTATTAGGACGTACCACAGACCTTTATATATATGGTCCTGTTGGAATCAAGGAAATTATTATGTTGCAATTGAAGCTTACCGATTCTTGGATCAATTATAAACTACATTTTAAGGAACTTTCTGGAAAAAGTAGCGAGATAATTTATGAGGACGAAAAAGTCAGTGTTAGCACAATTCCGCTCAAGCATCGCATTTACACCAATGGATTCTTATTTAGAGAACAACGAGATAAGAGAAAATTAAATGTAGAGGCTATTAAAAAATTTGAAATAGAACAATGCTATTTTCAAAATATTAAAAACGGTAAGGACATTGTTCTTGATAATGGCCAAGTAGTAAAGAATGCACAACTTACTTTCGACCCAGCACTACCCAAAAGCTATGCTTTTTGTTCTGATACTGCTTTTAGTGAAGCCGTAATTCCTCTAGTTAATAATGTAGATGTTTTGTATCATGAGGCTACGTTTTTACAATCGGAGGAGGCTTTAGCTAAAAAAACCAAACACTCAACTGCTATTGAAGCTGCAACTATAGCGCTCAAAGCAAATGTTAAACAACTAATTCTAGGTCACTACTCCACACGGTACGACAGTATTTCGCTTTTTAAAGAAGAGGCGCAAACAGTATTTTCAAAAGTGAGTTTAGCAGATGATGGAAAAACCTTTGAATTTGAAACTGATTAATCATAATAGCAAAAGCGTATTTAATAGATAAAATTATGGAAGATTTAAGTAATTATAGAAAGTCATACGAAAAAAGTGAATTGTTAGAAACTTCAATTCCAGAAGATCCTATTAATCTTTTTAACAGATGGTTCCACGAAGTAGAGGATTTTGGTGGTAGTGGCGAAGTAAACGCAATGACGGTAGCTACTTTTGGAGCTGATGGATTTCCAAGATCCCGAGTAGTGCTGTTAAAAAAATATACCGAAGAAGGGTTCATTTTTTACACAAACTACAACTCAGATAAAGGAAAAGCTATTGCAATGAATCCAAATGTATGTTTGTCTTTTTTTTGGCATGAGTTGGAACGTCAAGTAATTATCAAGGGAATCGCTCAAAAAGTACCTGCGATAATGTCTGATACATATTTCGATTCAAGACCAGATGGAAGCAAACTAGGAGCTATTGTTTCTAATCAAAGCGAAGTTGTGCCTTCTAGAGCTTATTTAGAAGAAAACTTAAAAAATATCGAAGCACAATATGAAGGAATGGTTATTCCTAGGCCCGATCATTGGGGTGGTTATCTCGTGAAGCCTGTTGAGGTAGAATTTTGGCAAGGTAGGCCAAATAGGTTACACGATAGGATTCGCTATATAGCGCAAGATGACTACAGTTGGAAAACGGATAGACTCTCTCCTTAAAACTTAAATTAAGTAAGAAAAAAACAACAAAAAATATAAAATAGTGTAGTTCGTCGATTTTATTTGTGTTTTAATCGAATTCAGATGTATATTTGAATAGAATCAAAACAGAAATAACATATTAACATAAAGAAGTTTGCCCCACAATCTACTTTAAACTTAAACTACTATTTTATGAAAACAATTATACTCCGCGTTATGGTATTAATGGTAGCGATTTTATCATTAAATTCATGTTCCTCAGATGCTTCAGAAGATACTTCTTTAAGTGCAAAATCGCAAGCAGCTGTTTCATTTGATTATTCAGCTTCTGAGTTAAGCACTTTGAAGTTAATAAACGATTATAGAGTTAGTAAAGGGTTAAGTGAACTTAAGCAAATTAATTACGTTTCTGTTAAATCAGAAGAGCATGATCAATATATGATTAGTAATAATGTAGTTAGTCATGATGGTTTTGTAGGTAGATCAGAAGATATTGTAAAAGTTGTTGGAGCTAAAAATGTTGGAGAGAATAT
This sequence comes from uncultured Flavobacterium sp., assembly GCA_963975235.1. Classification (GTDB taxonomy): domain Bacteria; phylum Bacteroidota; class Bacteroidia; order Flavobacteriales; family Flavobacteriaceae; genus Flavobacterium. The sequence continues at coordinate 7,058 of CAXBGV010000144.1, forward strand.
TGCTTACAATTACAATACACCAGAAGCGGCTGTTAATGCATGGTTAAAAAGCACAAGCCATAAAGAAAATATTGAAGGTAATTTTACCCATTTTGGAATAGCTATTAGAGAAAATGCTACGACTGGTAAAAAGTATTATACTAATATTTTTGTTAAAATTTAATTCAAACAAAGCAATATAATTTGCCCCAAATCTTATATTGTATTTTATGTAAAAAGAGGCTATCAGTAATGATAGTCTCTTTTGCTTTTAGGCATGCTGCGAATTCAGAGGGAATTATCTTTATGAATTAACACCCTGTGTAATTACTTTAGGAGTTTGTTTTTGAAATGATTTGATGTAAAACGACTTCTTTTGATACTAGTTATTCATTTATATTTGAG
>CAXBGV010000145.1:0-7405 GCA_963975235.1 uncultured Flavobacterium sp.
TTCAGTCAACCAACAGAATGCACAGAATGCTTTTTCTTTAACTTCAGCTGCCCAGTCTTTCTTATGGCAGGAATTAAGAGATCAAGCAGACTATGATTTTAAGTTTGCAGATAATGTCAAAGCAGTTAGAGACGTATCACCTGATCCTTGCTTAAATTTGAAATATTCTCCGCGAAGCCCTAAAGAAAACGTATCGCTTACATCATAACCTGGGTAAAAAGCAACACCTGTGTAACCTACATCTCCTTCATTAGAAAAATCAGCTGCATTTAAACCTAATTTAAACTTCTCTGATAATTGAAACGAAGCAGTCAAATCGACGATGGTACCACTAACAGAGCCATCCATAAAGTTTAGATAAGCACTAACACCCTCAGTAGGAGCAAATGATAATTGCGCACCAAAAGCATTAAGCCCCTTAATAGGATCTGCCTTATACGAGTTCCAAGAATCATTAAAAGCACCTACCATAATACCAACTTTATCAGATATAGCATAATTTAATTTAACTCCTGCATTTTGAAACGGACCATTAGTAAATAAATAAGAGGTCGAATAGTGAAAGTTAGCCAAAGGAGAGATGACTTCATATCCAATAAACGTTCCCATATACCCTACTGTAAAACTTAATTTATCTGTTGCTGCATAAGTAGCATATAAATTCTGGATGTGAAAAGAGTTAAGATCAGTTCCGTCACCATTAGGAATTGATTGGAATTGCCCTCTTGGACCAAATGAAATCTCACCCACAAACGACGTTTTTCCCGTTGTTTTTTTCACCGCAATATCCAGCATACCTAATGAAACTGAATTTTGATCGGTCGCAAAACTGGTAGGAATATTGGCAGTCTTAGCAAAATCATATTTATAGTAAACATCAGCTGAGCCTGAAATTTCTAGGGGTGTGTCCTGAGCAAAAGTGATTGTGGCAGTCAACATAAATCCTAAGGTTATTAATACTTTTTTCATAATTAATTCGGTTAGTTAGTAAGTAATTTTGTTGTAAATTATTGGTTTTAGTTCGTTTATTCCTTAAATCTCGAATTGAATTATTTATACCAATTGAGCTTTTTTAGTAATTTTTATTTACTTATATTAGATTTTATCAGATAATAAATCAACAATATCGCCTTATTAGTATTTATTTTCTTGGGACGAATTTATTAACTTTTATCTAAGGTGAATAATTTAAAGTTGCCTTTTTGACTTTAAAAGAGAAGAATTATCGATAAGTAAAAAACTGTATAAAAAAATAAGTATTCTTTATTTTTGATAAGTAAAAATTATAACATTCACACAGAGCAATCAAAGATATACCCTGATAAAAAACAATAAAACATTAAAAAATATAACTAATAAAGCATAAAAACAGCTTTATTTTATAAATAAAACCAACTACCCCTGTTTTTAATAGGGGTAATAGTAAAATTATAAATTTTAATAGATTGAACTAAGATTTAAAATTTGCTTGTAAGCATTATAGCAGTTTTAGTACTGCAGTTACTAGTTTATTGATAAAAACTACTTGCTATTAACAAAAAATTGATCAACAATTTTAAGTTCTAAATTGTTTGAATACCGAAGAAATAAGATTCAAGCCAATTAAAGGGTAAAGTGTAGATAAAATAAAAAAGTAGGGAAATAAAAAAAATGAGCCCGATACAAATCGGGCTCATAAAAAACAGATTGAAGTATCTGCTACATCATTAACGTAAAAATTAACTATTATCAATTAAGATTTTACAAAGGAATATTACCATGTTTTCTGTTTGGCACTACACTCACTTTGTTTTCTAACATACTAAAGGCTTTTAACAGTTTTCGTCTTGTATCTTGCGGTAAAACAACCTCATCAATAAAGCCTCGTTGTGCTGCAGTATAAGGATTCGCAAACAAATCAGCGTACTCTTTTTCTTTTTCGGCTAATTTGGCCACATGATCATCTGCTTCGCTAATCTCCTTCTTAAATATTATCTCCGATGCACCTTTTGCTCCCATTACGGCGATTTCAGCTGTAGGCCAAGCAAAATTCATGTCGGCACCAATGTGTTTCGAGTTCATCACATCATAAGCCCCTCCGTACGCTTTACGAGTAATCAAAGTTACTCTTGGCACCGTAGCTTCACTTAATGCGTATAATAATTTGGCACCATGTACAATAATTCCTTGCCATTCTTGATCTGTTCCAGGTAAAAAACCAGGAACATCCACAAGTACAAGTAACGGAATATTAAAGGCATCACAAAAACGCGTGAATCGAGCGGCTTTGATCGAGCTATTTACATCTAAACATCCAGCTAAAAACATAGGTTGGTTGGCTACAATACCGATACTTCTGCCCCCTAGCCTTGCAAAACCAACAATGATATTCTCTGCATAATTTTTATGTATTTCAAAAAAAGAATCTTCATCGATAATCCCTGCTATAACATGATGCATGTCGTATGGCTTGTTGGGATTATCTGGAATAATATTTTCTAGTTGTTCTCTAACTTCATCATTTAGAGTATAAGGTAATTTATGAGTTATCTCTTTATTGCTTTGTGGCAAATAACTCAATAATCGTTTCACATCCTCAAGACACTCTATATCATTAGCCGAAGTACAATGCGCCACACCTGATTTTGTAGAATGCGTACTTGCTCCACCTAATTCTTCAGAAGTCACTGTTTCGTTTGTTACCGTTTTCACAACATTAGGTCCCGTAACAAACATATAACTAGTATCTTCAACCATCATAGTAAAATCAGTCATAGCAGGAGAATATACCGCTCCACCAGCGCATGGTCCCATGATAGCCGATATTTGCGGAATTACACCACTTGATTGCACATTTCGGTAAAAAATATCTGCATAACCTCCTAAAGAACGAACACCTTCTTGAATGCGTGCACCACCCGAATCGTTTAGTCCGATCATTGGCGCTCCCATTTTGACAGCCATGTCCATAACTTTGCAAATTTTCTCAGCATGCGTTTCTGATAGCGCACCTCCAAAAACGGTGAAATCTTGAGCAAAAACATAGACTAATCTGCCGTTTATAGTTCCGTAACCAGTGATTACACCATCTCCATAGTACTGCTCTTTCTCCATACCAAAATCAGTAGTACGGTGCATTACTAGCATACCTATTTCTTCAAAAGAGCCTTCATCCATCAAATAATTAACTCGTTCTCTTGCTGTTAATTTCTTTTTTTGGTGCTGCTTTTCAATTCTATTTTTACCTCCACCCAAATGAGCTTGAGCAATTTTATCGTTTAATATTTCTATTTTATCTTTCATCTTACTATTTTTTAATGCTTACTTGACTCCTTTATTAACATCACAATCTGTGTTTCGTTAATTGGGCAAGCGCACTATTTTTTGATCTTCGAAATAACGCTGCAATGCAACTAAAGCCGCAATTTCCGCTTCTTGTTCCATTCCTTTTTGCAAAGAAGCAGCATTGTAATACTTTTTCACAAAGTGCGTATCAAAATCCCCTGATCTAAAAGCATCATGTTCCATTACATATTTTCCAAAAGGCAAGGTTGTTTGCACACCTTCAACAAGGTAATTATCGATCGCATTAATCATAATTTCAATAGCTTCCTCACGCGTTTCGCCATAAGTAATCAATTTTGCTAGCATTGGATCGTAATAAATAGGAATATCCATGCCTTGCTCGAAACCGTTATCAACGCGTATACCTTTTCCTTCTGGTAATTGGTACACATCTAAATGACCTACACTTGGTAAAAAATCATTTAAAGGATCTTCGGCGTAAACACGTAATTCCATAGCATGTCCTTTTATCTGTAAATCTTCTTGCTTGATAGTTAGCGCTTCGCCACGAGCTACTTTTATTTGCATTTCGACTAAATCCAAACCAGTTATCAATTCGGTTACCGGATGTTCCACTTGCAAACGTGTATTCATTTCCAGAAAATAAAAATTATTATTTTCATCTAACAAAAACTCAACCGTTCCTGCACCAAGGTAATCACAAGATTTAGCAACTAAAACAGCTGCTTCTCCCATTCTCTTTCGTAGCTCAGGAGTTAAAACTGATGAAGGAGCTTCTTCAACTACCTTTTGATGGCGACGCTGAATACTACATTCGCGTTCGAACAGGTACAATATGTTTCCGTGACTGTCAGCCATGATTTGAATTTCGATATGACGAGGAGAAGCAACATACTTTTCGATAAAAACCGAACCATCACCAAAAGCATTCAATGCTTCACTAATCGCACGATTCATCTGAGACTCAAATTCTGCTTCATTTTCAACGACACGCATTCCTTTTCCACCACCACCGGCAGAGGCTTTTATCAATATTGGGAATCCTATCTGGGCAGCGACTTTTTTAGCTTCTGCAATATCCGTTATTGCTTCATCTAGTCCGGGAACCATAGGAATATCATATTGTTTTACTGCTTCTTTAGCAGCTAATTTACTTCCCATAATGTGAATCGCCTTTGACTTTGGACCTATAAAGACAATATTATTTTGTTCTGCTTTTTCTGCGAAATCAGCATTTTCACTCAAGAAACCATAACCAGGATGAATGGCATCAACGCCAAGCTCTTTGGCTACTTCTATTATTTTATCTCCAAGTAAATACGATTGATTTGAGGGTGCTTCGCCAATCCAAACTGCTTCATCAGCAAATTTAACATGCGGTGCATTTCTATCAATCGTAGAATATACTGCAACTGTTTTAATACCCATTTTTTGGGCTGTTTTCATTACACGAATCGCTATTTCTCCCCTATTGGCAACTAATATCTTTTTCATCCTTTATTCGAATTCAATTAATAACTGTCCTTTATCTACGGCATCTCCTTTATTCGCAGCAATCGATTTGATTACTCCATCGCGAGGTGAAAGAAAACTATTTTCCATTTTCATCGCTTCAAGGATTAATAAAGGATCATTTTCTTTGACTGTTTGTCCCACGACCACATTAATTTCTAAAATTAGTCCTGGCATAGGTGCCTTGATTGCATTGACTTGCTTGGCCAAACCTACTTCAAAACCTAAGTCTTTGATTAATTGATCTAAATCATTGGCAATGGCAACAGTATAGGTGTTGTTATTTACCTTGACCTCGTATTGTTTTTGATTGAAGTTAGCCGAAACAATTTCAGCTTTATAAGGCTTGTTATGATGCAGCACATGCAAGTGGTTTGCCTCTGTTGGGACTGCATCAAGTTGAGAAATTGATTCCTTGTTAATATCGAAGGAAAGCGAATCGTTTACTTTTACTTTATAGTTATCACTCATTAGTGTAATTTTTATAACTGTAAAAATAGGGAAAAGAAAACGTTTTCGTAAACTAAAAACTAAAGTATTCTGCTAATTTAGTATAGTCACCATAAAATATAATTAGAGCACTAATAATCCGAACGCTCTTAAGGTGTTGATTGGCTTAGAGTACCAAAAAAGTTCAAAATCGTCAAGATTTGTTTCAAAATCACTTTTGATTTCTTGAAAAGTATAGGTTTTAGTATTTGAAACAGTAATTTTTAAAAGCATTTGTGCTAACCATTCTCCATCTCTAGCATTGGTTTGAATGGTAAAACTCTCCTTTTTGTCATGAAAAGTAAGTGTCATCATATCCCAAGAATTTCCCTTTTTTGTTTTGGTGAATTTTTCAATCAAAGGCTTCCCTCCTAACCACACAATTTTGGCTGTGGGTTTGATATTGAAATCGTTATCTTCTTGCAAGGCGTCAAAAATAAAATCTTCAGGGATTTTAGTATTCGGAATTTTAAAATCAAACCACTCTTGCAATTGGTAGTCAAAACAAATGCCGTGCATAAAATTAAACAACGATTTCTTTAATCCAAAAGAGAATTTATCGTGGTCGATTCCCGTACTGTCTTTATAATTTATATCGTTATTTGCAAACGTCCCAATAACTTCAGTCTCTTTGACAACGCCAAATTTTTCAGGATACAATCCTACTGGACTGTGAGCAGTCATGGCAAACTGATGCCAAAACCCCGATTGCAAAACTCCCGCTTCGAACAATTGACGCACCATTTCTAAACTGTCTATTGTTTCTTGCACGGTTTGCGTAGGATATCCATACATAAGATATGCATGAACCATAACTCCTGCTTCGGTAAAATTACGAGTCACCTTTGCTACTTGTTCTACGGTAACACCCTTATCAATCAATTTCAATAAACGATCAGACGCTACTTCGAGTCCGCCAGAAACGGCAATACATCCTGATGCTTTTAAAAGCAAGCACAAATCAGCGGTAAAACTTTTTTCGAATCTAATATTTGTCCACCAAGTTACTGATAACTTCCTACGTAGAATTTCCAGTGCCAAAGCTCGCATTAAAGCCGGCGGAGCCGCTTCATCAACATAATGAAACCCATTCTCACCCGTTTGCTCCATCATTTCTTCCATACGGTCACAAAGCAAACTGGCCGCGACGGGTTCATATATTTTTATATAATCTAAAGATATATCACAAAAAGTACATTTACCCCAATAGCATCCGTGGGCCATAGTGAGCTTATTCCAGCGGCCATCAGACCACATGCGATGCATGGGATTTACAATTTCGATAACCGAAATGTATTTATCCAATAACAAATCAGAATAATCTGGAGTTCCCACTTGTGATTGTTTATAATCTGGTTGCGTAGAATTATTTTTGTAAACAACCTTGCCATCTTCAAGAAGAAATGTTCTTTTAAATGAATTATATGTTGGATTTTCTATCGCATTAATCAACTCTTCTACAGGAACTTCCCCATCATCTAAAGTTATATAATCAAAAAACTCAAAAACACGAGCATCCGAAAGTGAACGTAATTCTGTATTCGGGAAACCGCCCCCCATAGACACCTTAATTTCCGGATGATGCTTTTTCACCCATTGCGCCGATCGAAAAGCACTATATAAATTCCCCGGAAAGGGTACCGAAATTAAAAATAATGTAGGCTGAACCGCTTCGATTTTTTCTTTTAGGTTAGATAGCAAAACCGAATCAATGTAGGTTGGCTCCTGCTGTAAAGCTTCGTATAACTCGTCAAAAGAATTCGCTGATCTCCCTAAACGTTCGGCATATCGACTGAAGCCAAAGTTAGCATCTACACATTCTACAATAAAATCAGAAATATCCTCAAGGTATAAAGTAGCCAAATGCTTCCCTTTATCCTGCGTCCCCATGGTACCAAAAGCCCAATCGAGTTCTTCTAATTGTGCAAAGCGAGAAGCTTCAGGTAAATAATCTTCTTGACAAATTTGTAAGGCCAAGGTTGGATTTTTTCCTTGCAAAAAAGCAATAACAAGATCAATTGTTTTGATGTATTCGTCCTGCAAAGCATAAATACGTTTTGAATTGTCTGAAATCGAACTGCTGGTATCTTGAAACTTTAAACTAGCAACTTCAAACAAA
>CAXBGV010000146.1:0-7378 GCA_963975235.1 uncultured Flavobacterium sp.
TAAAATATAACTTGATTTACAATTGATACGCCTTTTCACGCCCAAATCAAAGCTACTAAACCAGAGGTTTTCGAATCTTGGAAAAGTAGTGTTCTGTTAGGAAGACTTGGTGAACCGGAAGAGGTAGCTAATGTAGTTGCTTTTTTAGCTAGTACAGACGCTTCTTTCATTACAGCAGAAACAATCCAAATTGGTGGAGGACAAGCTTTAGGTATATAAGTTTATTTTAGGGATAAGGTTTGTTTGATATACTGTTTAAACAATGCTTAATTTGAATTTGTAAATATCGTCATGAACGCTTCATTATGGAGTGTTTAATAGAGATTATGCCAACAAATGAGCAAATTTATCCCTCATTTATTTTTGTAAAGTAATATTGGAACCTTCTGTTGTAATGATAGAAGGTTTTTTTATAGTTAGGTAAGAATGCTTATCATTGTAAATCAAGTTATATTTTAATAAGATGAAAAAAGTAATCACTTTCGGTGAAATTTTACTCCGTTTGTCAACAGAGAGGCATTTGAGGTTTTCCCAAGCAGAATCTTTTAAAGCTACCTATGGTGGAGGGGAATTTAATGTTGCAGTATCATTAGTTAATTATGGTATGAATGCAGAATATGTTACTAAGATACCTAATAACGAATTAGGAATTAGTGCTTTGAAAGAAATGCGAAAATTAGATGTAGGATGTAAACACGTTTTGTTTGGTGGTGATCGTTTGGGAATCTATTTTTTAGAGACGGGAACAAGTACGCGTGCTAGTAACGTTATATATGATCGTGAAAATAGTGCGATGGCAACCTTACAAGTTGGTGAAATTGACTGGCGAGAAGTGCTTACTGGTGCTACTTGGTTTCACTGGAGTGGCATAACTCCAGCGTTGTCACAAAATGCAGCCGACGCTTGTTTAGAAGCTATAAAAGTTGCGCATGAAATGGGATTAACTATTTCAACAGATTTGAATTACAGGGCCAAACTTTGGAATTACGGTAAACAACCGAAAGAGGTGATGCCAGAAATGTTGAAATACAGTCATGTAATATTAGGTGATATAGACACGGCTTACTTTATGTTAGGTTTGGATAAAGTTGACCCAGATTATTCGAAAGGAGAAACTCTACCTGAATTGTATGACACCATTTTTAAATTATGTCCGGAAATGAAGTATGCGGCCACTACTTTACGTTATTCTGTTAGTGCTTCTCATCAACGTATTGGTGGCGTGATGTATGATGGAACTACTATATTTAATGCAGCTGTTCAAGAGGTAACTCCTGTAGTTGATAGAGTAGGAAGCGGTGATGCTTTTATGGGTGGATTAATTTTTGGTTTAAATGAAGAGCCATTAGATAAGCAAAGAGCGCTAAACTTTGCTGTTGCAGCATGTTGTTTAAAGCATACCATCTCAGGAGATTATAATTTAGTTACCAAACCAGAAATTGAAAAATTATTGTCAGGTGATTTTTCAGGAAAAGTATCAAGATAAAAAATAGTATAATTATGGCTCAATTTACAAGAATACAAGTTGCTCAAGTAATGAAAGAAACTGGGATTGTTCCTTTGTTTTATCATAAAGATATCGAAGTAAGTAAAAAAGTTTTAAAAGCTTGCTATGATGGCGGCGCACGTTTATTAGAATTTACAAGTAGAGGAGATTTTGCTTTTGAGATCTTTGCTGCACTAAACAAGTATGCTATCGCCGAATTACCGGGAATGATTTTAGGAGTAGGATCAGTAACTGATGCAGCGGCGGCTTCCTTGTACATGCAATTGGGTGCAAATTTTATTGTAACTCCTGTCTTAAGAGAAGATATTGCAATTGTTTGTAATCGTCGAAAAGTATTGTGGTCTCCAGGTTGCGGCACCCTTACTGAGATAGCGAGAGCTGAAGAATTAGGATGTGAAATTGTGAAATTATTTCCTGGTGATATATATGGTCCTCAGTTTGTAAATGGGATAAAGGGACCACAGCCATGGACCTCTATTATGCCAACGGGTGGCGTGTCTCCAACTGCCGAAAGCTTAAAGTCGTGGTTTGATGCTGGTGTTACTTGCGTAGGCTTAGGATCAAAGTTAATAAGTGGAGATGCTCAAGGTAATTTTGATTATGAAAAAATCCAATCCTTGACTGCATCATGTATCGCTATAATTAAGGACTTAAAAAAGTAAGTATACAAACGGTAGAAAGTAGTTAATTATAAAGATGTAATAAATGTCCACTCGCAATTTTTGTGAATTGGATTTTTTTTGCATTTAAAAACGGTTTTTTTATGCTAAATGTATTTATTACTGTTTATTTTTATCAAACTACATCAGTTACACCTATGGCAGCTATAGGAGACTTTGGAGCCGATAATGCTTGTATGTTCGAATCTCCATGTACGGATTATGATGTGTTAAATGCTAATTTATTGAGTCAAGAAGTACAATTTTTGCGTCCCTTTTATGCGGCTTTATATAAATCGATTTTAAGTGCGAATATTGTTATTGAGAAATCGACAAACGCAACACAGTTAGGTGAAGCAAAATTTTTAAGAGCCTTATCTTACTTTAAGTTAGTTCAAGTTTTTGGAGATGTGCCTATCAACTTATCATCTTCGCCAAGTTTTACTGATACTTCTATTTTAGTAGGAATAGCTGCTGCTACAGTTTATGACAATGTGATTATTCCTGATGTAATTGATACTAAAGCTGCACTGTTTGCGCCAAGATCAACCACAAGTAGAACTACCAAATATGCTGCACAAGCATTACTAGGAAAAGTTTATTTGACAAGAGGTCACTTTGGTTTGGCTAAAACAGAGCTAGCGACTGTTGTTAGTTCCGGTATTTTTTCAATGCTTACAAGTGCGAATTATGCTAATATATTTACGGTAGATTTAAACACAGAGATTTTGTTTGCTACCCAAATATCAGGTTCTGTTCCTGATGAATATGTTGGCTCTGATTTTTGGACTTGGTACAGAGGTTTAGATACTAAATCACCAAATCCGGTAGATGCAAGGTTAGTAGCTGCTTTTACAGATAGCGATGCGGCTGCAGTAGGGACTAATGACTTAAGGAGAGCGGTAACTATTAATACTACTGGGACAAAAGGAAATAAATATCCTCAAGTGGGTGGTACAAATGTTGATTGGATCGAGATTCGCCTAGCCGACGTTATTCTAATGTACGCAGAGGCACTTAATGAAGAGGCTGATACAAACATAGCTAGAACTGCTGCTTTTGCCGAATTAAAAAAGATTAGAGATAGAGCAGGATTAAAAGATTTTGGTTTAGTAGGAGCTCCGGCAATTCCAACTACACGTGCCGAGGTTAGAACAGCTATTGCTAAGGAAAGAAGGTTAGAATTGGCCTTTGAAGGACAAAGATGGTTTGATTTATTACGTTATAATGTAGTGACACCAGGTACTGCGCAAGCTGTTATGGGAATTGCTTTTAATAACAGTGAGTATTTATTTCCACTTCCAGATTCTGAAGTAAAAGCTAGTTTCGGTGTTATTACTCAAAACCCGGGTTATTAATTTTAATGCTTAAAAAAATGAGATAATTATGTCCAAGCCTTTGCTTTGGGATAATTTCGTAAAATAAAATTTTGAGTTAAATTAGTTTAATAGTTTTCAAAGTTAATATAAGCTGTACTTACATGATGTTCATGTAAGTGCAGTTTTTTTTATGTTTAAAATATAGTTATGATACAATTTGTCGAAAGTTTCTATTTTGTGATGTTCCTATTAAGAGGATAGTTGATGTGTTTTTTGTGTAACTCTAGTTCTATTGAGTGAGGTTCTAAAAAGATATTTGTCGCAGTGCTCTGTCTCAAGATTCCTATTTACTTTAGTTTTGAGTCATTGAAATTAGCTTTTTCTATCAAAAAATGGATAGTTAGAGAAATGCATTGCGTGTTATGTCTTAATGCCATAAATCGTGCGTTGTATGGCTTATTATTGTAGAATTGTACTCTTTGGTAACCAATCATGAATTATGGCTTAAATACTGTTGTTATGCACTTCTATTGTTGTTTAATTTGGGTTTGTGCACTATTGATGTGCAAAAGTAGTTAGAACATCTAAACGGTATCGCAAAATAGGTCTTACGGTACGATTTTGTTCCAATGTATCTAACTTAGGCCGAACGGTTTTTTTTATTAGATGTGGTTTTCTAAGGAAAAAAGATCAAATTTTATATAGATTGGTTTTGTTTACGATACTATAATTTCATAAAAGAGCAACTCTTTTTGAAACGGCTAGCACGTCAGAAAGAGCAGCACTCTGTGAAGCTAGTTTGTAAGCAATAAAACAACATACTCCTGTTTCTTATTCCTCATTACATTATGCAGGATTTGTTGCAAGTTGTAACAATTGGTTTATTTTGCATGAGTTTTTACTTAAAACAAAATTCCCTAGCTATACTTGTCGAGGAAAACAAGTACTACTAGGGAATAAAAAAAAACCAATTCTAAAAACTAATTCTATTGAAATAAAATATTATTACTAATAACCAGCATTTTGTGGTATCGTGTTTTTTGTATTTGTTACAATTTCCACGTTAGGGATTGGAGACAAATCATATTTAGGACTATCTACTTTTGCTTCCAGTTGTGGAGTTGTAAAGGGTGTGTTAAATTGACTATAAAATGCAGCCATTGTAGAAAAATGATTTTTCATTATGGTTTTACCGTCAAGCGTAGGAAGCGTTGTTTTAAAGCGCAGTAAGTCAAACCATCTTTGGTTCTCCATTGCAAACTCCCATCTTCTCTCATTAGCAACAGCTAACTCATATGCGGCGCCTGCTGCTGGCGAAATTGCTGGTGTTAATCCAGCTCTTGAACGAACTTGGTTTAAATAACCCAAAGATAGCGTTGTAGGCGTGCCTACAGCTTCGCAATACATTAAAAGTACATCACTGTAACGCAATCCTGGCCAGTCTAGTTCTGAATCATTTTGAACAGATACTGCTATATTGTGCTTGCCTGACCAATACAATTGATTTGTTGCAGGTGTAGCTGATTTAGTCTTGATGTTAAAATCTCTTCTCTTATCAGTGCTCGCGTAAGAAGCATATAATTCTGGCGTTGGATTATTATAACCACCTCTTGTTCCAGTTGGGTAAACCAATCCTGTTATTTTTTGATCTGTTGTACTAGAGAATAAATTAGATAATGAGCTACCATATCCTTGAGCTCCCGATTTGAATCGAATTGCAAAGATTATTTCATTATTCATTTCATTGCTTGCTGAAAACACGTCAGCATAAGGAGTAGTACCTGAAGTTAGTAAAGTATGTCCGCTAGAAGAGATTACATCTGTAAGCAATGGTATAGCCTCAGATTTTTGACCCAAGGTCAAATATACTTTGGCTAATAAAGCCTCAGCTGCCCACTTTGTAGCTTGTCCTTTTAATGCTGTAGCTGCAGCAGTTACATCTGTAGATTTCAGAGTACTGCAGTTTGCTGTAGCATTTTTTAAATCAGCAACAATAAATTTGTAAATATCAGCTACGCTTGATCTTGGGATTTCTAACGCTGCATCTGGTGTAATTGCTTTATCAATTAAAAATACACCACCGTAGGTTCTTACTAGATTAAAATAATGATAGGCTCGCATAAACGAAGCTTCACCAGATATTCTTTTTCTAACAGATTCGGTTAATGGTAATGGTGTTGCAGGAGTATTATACTCGATAGTTCCAGTTGTTGCGTTATATGACGTGTTTAGTGCCGTTGCAAGATTATTTATACTGCGTATACTTGTATAGGTAGTTGCCCAATATTGCTCGATAAATAAGTCAAAAGTTGGAGCTTCAAATGCGTCATTGCTTATTACTTGTAAGTTTTGAGGATTTGTTGTTCCATAGTTGTTTAAAAAGGTGTTGTCTGAACGTATTTCAGTTAACATCCATTCATATGCTATTGGGGCTCTTAATGTGCTGTAGCATCCGTTTAGACCAACAGTGAAGTCACTTTCCAACTTATAGAAGCCATCAAGTTGTGGATTATTTTTATTTTCGACATCTAGATTGTCTGAGCAGCTTGCCAGAGAAAATAGTGAAAACAAAACAAAAATTTTATTTATGTTTTTTAAATTTTTCATATTCAATTATATTAATTTTTAAGAACTTCCTCCTTGGGAGAGAGGAAGTTTTTATTATTTGTTAGTATTAAAACCCTACTTCTAATCCGAAAAGAATTGTTCTCTGTATTGGGAATCCACCTCTTTGATATCCATCAATCAATGGGCTAGTTTGAGATGTTCTTGCTTCGATATTGATTCCTCTATAACTGTTGTTTGTAACGAATAACAGATTTTGGCCAGTCACTGAAAGTCTTAAATTAGATAGTTTTAGATTTTTTGCATTAAAATTGTACCCAAGTGAAACTTCTCTCAATGTAAAGTAAGTAGCGTCTTCAACTGCGTTATCAGTAAATAAAGGGTTTACTCCGTTAGTTAAATAAGGTGTTTTACCATCACCTGGATTACTTGGGCTTACCCATCTGTTAGCTGTATAGTTTGTTACTCTTTCTTTGATTTCATTGTAGTTGATATCTCCATTGATTAACTCTCCTCCAATTACACCTTGCAATGTGAAATTTAAATCTAAATTTTTGTACTGTAAGTTGTTAGTGAAGCCCCAAATATAATCAGGATATGGATTTCCTAATATAACACGGTCTTTATCGTTTATGATATTATTTTGGTCTACATCTACAATTTTTAATCCACCTTCTACAAGATCTCCTGTTAGTGTAGAGGTTAAACCAAGTGCTTTAGCTTCATTAATTTCAGCAGTACTATTCCATACTCCATTTGTTCTGTATCCGAAAAAGCTAATTAAAGGTTGTCCAACGATAGCGTAGTTGTTTAATCCATTTCTACCATCGATTGTTGGAGATGTTATGATGTCTTTTTCTCCAAGATCTGTAATCTTGTTTTTGGCTTGAGATATATTGAAGTCTGTTCTCCAAGTAAAATCTTTTGTCTTTACATTCACTGTAGATAGCTCCACTTCAAAACCTCTGTTGCGCAAGCTACCAGCATTTGTAATATTTGAGCTTGACCCGGTAATCAATAGTGCTGTGTTTTCTAGTAAGAGTTTTTCTGTATTTGATTCAAAAACGTCAATATTTAAATTTACTCTACTTCTAAACATAGATAAGTCAAATCCTAAGTTAGTTTGAAAAGTTCTTTCCCATGTAATATCCTTATTACTATAGACACTTCCTAAATTAGCTAGACCTAAACTGATAGCTGTACCGTTTCCTGTGCCGCTAGTGTAATTTGAGCTGTCTAAATTTTGTTGGTATAAAAATGGCGTTATGTTGTTTTTTCCTGTTGCTCCGTAACTAGCTCTCAAAGCTAATCTATTGATCGATTCGACA
>CAXBGV010000147.1:0-7361 GCA_963975235.1 uncultured Flavobacterium sp.
TTATCTAAATTTGATTTTCATTATTATAAGAATCCAATAACTAATAAAAAACAAGACTGAGGTGATGACAAAAAACACTAGAATATCAAAGAATATTGCCAAATGAATATAAGTATTTTTGATGTATAAAATAGGAATACTCAAAACAGACATAGTGAAAATAGCTAGAAACATCGAGCTATTTAATAAATGTAGAATCGCATGAAATTTGGTTTTTAAAGGCATCGTGCTGGAGGTAATTACTCTCCAATTCATTTTTCTGAAATTCTCGGCACCACCTTTATTCCAACGAAATTGTTGCGAACGAGCGGCGCTTATAATCACAGGAAGTTCGGCTGGAGTTTCTATATTTTCTAAATATTTGAATTTCCAGTTTTTCATTTGAGCGCGGTAACTGAGATCTAAATCCTCTGTTAGTGTATCGCTTTCCCAGTTTCCAGCGTCAATAATGCATTTTTTGCGCCAAGCACCAGCTGTTCCATTAAAATTAA
Organism: uncultured Flavobacterium sp.; assembly: GCA_963975235.1. GTDB lineage: Bacteria > Bacteroidota > Bacteroidia > Flavobacteriales > Flavobacteriaceae > Flavobacterium. Next base: position 492 of record CAXBGV010000147.1, read on the forward strand.
TGAAATGGGATTGCGAGTTGCGTCCCACTTGTTCTAAAGTAAAATGGGCATCGAGTGCAAAGGCTTGAATTTTTGTCAAAATAGAATAATTGCGATTCAAATGTCCCCAACGCGTTTGAACCACACCTACAGATGCTTCTTTAAAATACGGAATCGTTTGATACAACCAGTCTGGTTGTGGTACAAAATCGGCATCGAAAATCACTATAAATTCTCCTTTTGCTGTAAAAAGCCCTTCCTTGAGCGCGCCAGCTTTAAAGCCCACACGATTAGTTCTAGTAATGTGTTTGATATCTAGGCCTGATTCGTGTAAATCTTCAACTAATTTTTTAGTCTCAATAACACTATCATCAGTACTATCATCGAGTACTTGAATTTCTAATTTGTCTTTTGGATATTGCAGTTTTGCAATGGTAGTTAACAATCGCTCTACCACATATTTTTCATTGTAAAGTGGCAATTGAATGGTAACTAGCGGAATTTCATTTGGATCATCAAAATTAAATTTTTCCGAAACGTCTTGTTTTTTTCTGTTTCTAAGGTAATTAATCAATAAGTTGAATTGCGCTAATCCGTAGAAAAAGACCAATAGAATTGCGAAACTATAAAGAAAGAGAATGATGTAAGAGAGTAATATCATTTTATTTGAAAGCGTATTTAAAAATCCAACCTATTATTTTTATTCCAGCCATAATCGATCCTTTGACTGTACCTGATACTTTTGAAACGCCTATTCGGTTTTTATATCGAACAGGAATTTCAACATAGCTCATTTTTTGTTTCAAGACTTTTAACTGCATTTCAACCGTCCAACCGTATGTTTTATCTTGCATTTGTAGTGCTTGTAGTTTTTCATACTTAATGGCTCTAAAAGGTCCTAGGTCTGTGAATTTTGCTCGAAATAGTATTTGCATTAAATTAGTGGCGAGCCAGTTACCAAAAATTTGTTGTGGTGTCATCGAATATTTTTCTCGCATGGATGCTACTCGAGCGCCTAGTATAAAGTCAATATTGTTATTTAGAATTGGTGCAATTATTTGCGTTAGCTCTTCCGGATAATCAGAATAATCACCGTCAAGAAAAACGATGATGTCGGGTTTTATTTCTTGGTTCGAAATGTATTCCATTCCTTTCAAACAAGCATAACCGTAACCTTTTCTATTTTCTGAAAGTACTGTTGCGCCTGCGGCAGTAGCCAAAGCTATAGTGTTATCAGTCGAGTTATTGCTTACAACAATAATTTCATTAACTGTTTTTGGGATTTCCTTAATAACATTGGCAATTGCTTTTTCTTCGTTATAAGCGGGAATTATTACTTTTATAATCTGCATTAGAAGCTTATTTCATTTTATTTATTATTCAATAAATCCATTAAATTAACGTCGTTTCCTAATAGGATTTCGTTAGAATTAATACGTCCTTCTTCATCACCATTTTCTAATTTCAACACTCCTCTTGGGCATACAGCTGCGCAAATGCCACAACCTACACATGAAGAGCGTACAATGTTTTCACCTTTTTGAGCATAGCTTCTTACGTCAATTCCCATTTCGCAATGTGTAGTACAATTTCCGCAAGAGATGCATTGTCCACCATTGGTCGTAATTCTAAACTTCGAAAACAAACGTTGTTGCAATCCTAAAATAGCAGCCATTGGACAACCAAAACGACACCAAACACGATTTCCTAAAAGAGGGTAGAAGCCCACACCAATCACACCACTAAAAGCAGCACCAATTGCAAAACCATACCATTTTCTTAATTCATAACTGTCAATAAAAAGAATGTTTTGATTCCCAGAAAAGAGGTTTATCGCGATCGAAATGATGATAATAGCCACCAATGAAAGCATGGTAAATTTAGCATCAGTATCTAAATCATTACGTTTAAAATAGTATAAAGCTCCCGTAAAGACAATTAAAAAAGCAACAATTCCATAGATAAACTGGTCGCGTGTAATGAAACTCAAGTCGGGATTATTTGATAAAAAAGTAAAAATTACAGCAATCGTAGTCACAAATGACATTACGAGAACAGAATGGATCATCCAGCGCTCCAATTTCCACGCTTTTTGTGTAGACGATGACAAATGACGGAAAGAGTCTCCCGCAGTTTCGGCCAGTCCACCGCAACCGCAAACCCAGGAGCAATACCATCTTTTTCCGTAGAAATACGTTAGAATAGGGGAGATTATAAAAATCATAGCAATTCCAAAAACCAACATGAACATTCCAAGATTCCCACCTTGTAGCATATTCGTTAAATGCCAATCTTCAAAGAAATAGTAGTTTAACGGCCACATGTTCTTGATGTCTTTTGCAAAATAAGGCAGCTCTGGATTTAACTTTGTTAAGATCTCCGGAATTAAAAAAGCAAACCCTAACTGGAAAAACATCACCGAAATGGTTCGCACCAATTGATATTTATTGTGTCTGTATTTCAGGATGAATTTGTAACCAAGTCCTAGAATAGCTACAGTATAGAATGTTCCGTATACAAACCATTGGCTGGCTACATGACCATTTAAAAAATAACTCAGTGGGTCAAAAAAGCCAACAATTCCAGTGTTTTCGGCACCGTTTTCTCCTAAACCTAAAAAGCTAGGAAACCAATACAGAACTACGTAAAACGAAGTTAAAAGGATACCAATAATCCAAGCAACGGCACCTTGATTGGTCAATGATTTATGAAAAATCCCGTTGTTGCTTATCCCTGCTGGCTTTGATAAATAGGTAGATCGGGCATAGGTTACTATTCCCACTAAGATTGATGTAATAGCGATTCCTAACCAAACTGCTTTTTGTGGAAAGTTGACATTAAAAAAAGCCAAAGTCATGATAAAAAGTCCAAGGAAACCAAGAGTTAATCCTAGTTTTTGGATGCTGTTGAGAGGATTACTTTGACTAGAAGTAATGGCCTTATTTGTTGTTGAGTTGCTCATAATTAAACTGTTTTTAATCCAATAAACTGGTTTGTAAATTGTGCTTGGATTTCCTTTTTGTGTGAGGTAAAAAATTCGGGGTCAAATTGGGCTTCCGCCAAATGGTGCATTACATAATCAACGGTTCGTTTTTCGGTAAGTACTTTGTCAAAAAAATCATGACGCATTCTGATTCCGAAGGTGTTGATCCCAATAAATGCTCTAGTTTCTTTATGAAAAGCAATGGTTACCGCTTTTTTACCGTCTTTGTGTTCCCAATAAAATTGGTATTCATCCTCTTTTGGTTGTGCCCAAACCCAGCCGTAGGTTTGGTATTCGATGTCTAAAAATTTAGCCGAATTGAACCAATGTCCCGGTTGGTATGAAGTGGGATTTCCGGTTAATGTTTGCGCAAGCGCTTCGCCCATCATTCTACCTGTGTACCAGACCGCCTCGATAGGACGACGTAAATCAATGCCTTCATGTTGCTCTGCACAGTCGCCTATGGCGTAGATATCTTTGATATTCGTTTCTAGCATTCGGTTTACTTTTACGCCTCGTCCTAGTTCGATTCCCGATTCTTTTAAGAAATCAATATTAGGCGAAACACCTGCTGTGAGCCCGACAAGTTCGCATGCTATGGTTTCATCTTTATCAGTTATTATGGCTTTTACATGACCATTTTCATCGGCTATGATTTCTTTTAAACTGGTGTCGAGTCTCAAGTCAATATGGTGCTCGATGATATGGCGGTTGATCATTTGGCTTTCGCCGAAAGGCAGAACACCGCTCCAAAAACTTTGTTCGCGTACCAGAAAAGTAACAGCAATATTGCGAGAACGCAACATTTCGGCTAGTTCAATCCCTATTAATCCACCACCTACAATAACGGCGCGCTTTGTAGTAGGTGCCCATTTTTCGATGGCTTCTAAATCTTGTTTGTGATACAAACCAGTAACGCCCTCTAAATCTTGTCCGGGCCAGCCGTATTTATTGGGTTTAGATCCTGTTGCAATAACTAATTTATCAAAGGTGATTTTCGAATTATCATCTAGCACAACTGACTTTTCATTCGCTAGCACTTTTATAACTTGTTTATGAACTAGGTTGATATTGTTTTTTTTCCAAAAATAATTTTCATAAGGTTGGGTATGCTCTAGTTTCATGTGTCCCATAAAAACATACATCAATGCCGTTCTAGAATAAAAATATTCGGTTTCAGAGGAGATGATTGTAATGGTATGTTTGGACTGTTTGCGGATGTGACGTGCAAGTGTTACTCCTGCAATTCCATTTCCTATGATGATAATATTTTCCATATTAATACTATTTAGAATGATGATTTACTTTTTAAGGACAATGCTTTTTAGAAGATTGCTCTTAAACCCAGATTGAAGGATTGGCCTAAGCCAGTTTCATTCCCTCTGACAAATTTGCTGTAAAGCGTTTCTAAATTTAATGTATTTGTTAACTGGTATTTGGCTCCAAAACCAACTGCCGAGTAATTTTGTTCAAAATTATTTCCTAAATCAATAAGTTGTGCGTGTTGAAGGAATGTGAGCACTGTAAATTTTTGTGTTGGAAAATAACTTAAAAACACACCAGGAGCAAGTTCTACGCTATTGTTTGCAAATCCTTCTCCTTCCTTACCAAGGAATAAGCGAGTTCCGAACTCGGTAAATAACTGAAACTTTTTTGAAGGAAAAGTGTAGTCATAAAAAAAGCGGTTTTGCCATATGAAGCTCTTATTAGCTAGATAACCATTGGCATTAACTTCCTCTTTTAGTAAGGGTATAAAAAGAGAACTTTGAATCGAAAAGTTATTCAATTTTGTAAAAGGTGCAATTTTGATCGAAGGTGCGATATGCGATAATCCTGTTCTAGCGGTTCCTGCTTCATTTTTGAAATCAAAAACGCTAGTTGCACTTTGTCCATTAAAGCTGTTAGAACGGTATTCTACAATTAAACCAGCATTTATTTTTTTATTAGCAGAAACTCCTGTGAAAAGTTCTAGAGAACTCGTAAAAAACGTAGAACGAGCTATGTTAGATGTTTGTCCGTTGCTCTCGCCTTTGGTTTGGGTGTATAAATTATTGAACCATTTAATGTCTATTTTTCCTTTTCCTAGAAGTTTAGAGGGCGTATAGTTTTGAATATTGGATTGCTCTTGTTCCTCATTCTCTGTTTGTGCTAGTACTACTGTACTCATAAAAAATAGAGCAAAGAATACTATTAAATGTTTTGGCTTGTTCATCTTTTTGTTTTTGGTGTTAGTATTAGGGATTCAAGTCTTTGTTATAGAACAGTCGGTGGTTGTTTGTTTTCCTGACAAAGTTTGTGTTGTTTTTTTATAAAAAGGCATCTTATCAGTCGTTTTGAGATGGATTCGAATGATCCTTCTTATTAGTTCTAAGTCGTATAAATTTAAAGTTGACGGTTTTTTATTGTGTTTATTTTGTTGATATTTGTGGTAAAATGTAATTGATTGCTATGAGGTATTTATACTTTTGGTTGTTAGTAAGTTCCTCTTTTATTTATTCTCAAACGATAATAATTGACAAAACAGACTTTTTAGGAACAAAAAGGCTGAATAAACCGTTTTTAGAAAAATTGATTTATAGCAAGCGAGGAGCTGTTTTAGACAGTTTACAACTGCAAAATGATATCTTGATCTTGAACCGGCTTAATGGAGTGTCGAAAGCCACTTATGCCGTTTTAAAAAAAGACAATAACACCGCACAAATTCAGTTTACCATTACCGAAAATAGTACTTTGATTCCCAATGCTTCCGTTTGGACCACAGATGATGTAGGTGCATATAGAATAGGTATTTATGAGTCTAATTTTTTGGGTAAAAACAATGGAATAGGAGGGTTCTACCAATACAATGGATTTCATTCCTATGGCCTTAATTTTAGTTCCCCACAGTTTTTTTCTCCTCGTTATGGTATCGAAGTTAATTTGCATAAACTCAGTAGTAAAGAACCCATTTATTTTCAAACAGAATCGGCTAATTATAAGTATGTCAATGCATCAGCAGAGTTGATCGGAAATTACCGCATCAACGTTAAAAACGAAGTACGTGCTGGGATTGCTTTTTTGCAGGAGAAGTACAATTATATCGATGGAGCCACCGCAGCTGCGATTCCACAGTCTTTAGAGATTGATAAAAGACTTTTAAAGCTAGAATATCGATTTGATAATTTAGTATATGATTATTATGTAGTTGAAGGTTTTAAAAGTAATTTGTATTTGCAATATGTTGTTTCGGGCAATGAATTTCAGGATAAATTTGCCATCGGTTGGAACGATTTTTTACTGTATAAAAAAGTAGGTAAAACAGGCAATTGGGCTTCACGCTTGCGGCTAGGATTATCAACGAACAATAACAGTCCGTTTGCGCCTTTTTCGGTCGATAATAATGTTAATTTACGGGGTGTAGGGTACATTATTGATAGAGGTACAGGCTCGATTGTTTTTAATACCGAGTTTAGAAAAACCGTACTTGAAAAAGATTGGTTTGTTTTGCAAGCAAATGCTTTCGTAGATAGCGGTTCTTGGCGTCAACCAGGTGGTAGTTTTAGTGATTTTGTGTCACCAGAGAACATTCGAAGCTATCCAGGATTGGGACTTAGATTGATCCATAAACGGATATTTAATGCCGTTTTTAGATTGGATTATGGATACGGAATAACAAAGAACGCCTCTAAAGGATTGGTTTTTGGAATTGGTCAGTATTTTTAAAGAAAGCTCTTTTTCGATAAAAAAAGGCTGTAGTTCTGTTATAATACAAAATACGATTTGTTTATAATTGAGCTACAGCCTAGTGAACTACTATGTAGTGAGGTTATTTAGTTTTAAAACTAGGATTGGCTTTAAAAGTATCGTCTGTAACGGTTACAAACTTAATGTTTGTCAAGCTAGCATGACCAATTTCGTCTGTAAGTCCA
>CAXBGV010000148.1:0-7296 GCA_963975235.1 uncultured Flavobacterium sp.
AAGTTAAAATTAGGATAAATTCCTTTTCTAGATTTATCAATTGCATTAGCGCTTATGTCAGTTCCGTAAAGTCTTGTTTTATGAATAAGATTGTTTTCTTTTAATAAAATATTTAAAGAGTAGGTCTCTTCACCAAACGAACAGCCAGCACTCCAGATCGTAATATTAGGGTAGCTATCTAGGTAAGGGAATATGTGATGAACCAAAGATTTGTAAAAACTTGGATCTCTAAAAAATTCACTAACATTCACTACAATCTCATCAATAAAATTTTTGAAAATTATAGGATTATTGATCAATTCAAATTTTAGTTCCATGTTCGATTTTATACCATTTATTTCCGTAAAACGGTTTATTCTCCTGAGCATTGAAGCTTTAGAATAATGCGAAAAATCATAATCAAATTGCTTTTTTATCATAAAAAGTAATTCGTCTAAATCTGTTAAATATATCATTTATAAATCCATATACTAATTAATGAAATAAGTTTTTGAATATCAATAGGTTTTGATTGGTAATCAGAAGCTCCCGCTTTTATAATTTCGTCTCGATCTCCTTTCATTGCCTTTGCAGTTAAGGCAATAATTGGGATATTTTTCCAAAGTACATTTTCCCTGATCTTTTTTGTCGCTTCAAAGCCATTCATTTCTGGCATCATAATATCCATTAAAATAATATCTATTGAAGCATTAGTTTGTAGGGCGTCGAGTGCTTCTAAACCATTAAAAGCAGTTGTAATGATCGCACCTTTACTTGTAAGTGCGGCAGATAGCGCATAAATGTTTCTGATGTCATCGTCTACTATTAGTATGTTTTTATTATTTAAAATAGCACCTCCAGCGAGGTTAGGAGCGGTTTTATAAGTGCTATCTGATGTTGTTTCAATTTTGTTTAAAAACAAAAGTAGTTCATCTTTTAAGCGTTCTGTTGCATTATTAGTTTTAATAATAATGCTGTCTACACTTTTTTCTAGTTCTAATTGCTCTTGTTCTGACAAAGATTTACCGGTATTAATAATAATCTTTATGTTTTTATTTTTTGAAATATTTTTGAGTTCTGAAACCGCTTTTATATTGTCTGAATCAGGAAGACCCAAATCTATGATAGCACAATCGATGTCATCATTCTTTAAAATCTCTTCTGCTTCAAAACGTGAATATGCTTGTAAGCAAATGATATTGTTATCATTAGAATGAAGTAGCTGTTTGATGGAGTAGTTTAGTTTTTCATCATCTTCAAGTACTAATATTTTTTTGAATACTTTATTGATTTGCTGATCAATTGACTCAAAAGCTGCTTTTAGTTTTTCAGGGGTAATTGGTTTAACCAAAAAGTCAAAAGCACCCATTTCCTTAGCTAATTTTTCTCTCTTCATTCCGGACATTACGTGCACAGGAATGTGCTGAAGATCATTATCCTCTTTAAGCCATTTTAAAACCGTCCATCCGTCTATTCCCGGGAGTTTCATATCAAGTATTATTGCTTTTGGGTTGTATTTTTTAGCGTATTGAAAACCAGTTTCTCCTTGATGTGCAATAATTGCCTTGAAGCCACAATTGTGGGCTACTTGAAGTAACACTTCGGCAAATGAGGGATCATCTTCAATTATTAAAATCGTCTTGTCGTCGATGCCAGCCTTGTTGCGATCATCATCGATATCAGCAGACAAATCAATATAATCTTCTAGAGCAGTTGGATATTCGCTTTCGATTAAGTTGGGCTCTACGATGAGATTTTCGACAGCCTCAAGTTGCTCTGTAATTGTATGAATAAATCGCGCGGGTAATACTACACCAAAGGTGCTTCCTTGATTTAAGGTACTTTCAAAAAAGACTTCTCCACCCATTAAAATTGCTAATTGCTTAGAAATATAAAGTCCAAGTCCAGTGCCGCCATATTTTCGGCTAGTTGAACTATCTGCTTGCTGAAAACTTTGAAATAGTTTTTTCTTATTCTCATCGGATATACCAATTCCAGTATCTTCAATTGTAATCGCTATAATCTCATTTTGAGGTAGTAGTGCGAGAGTGCTAGAGGAGTATATGTACTCTTTATCAGGTTGACCAAAAGTCATGGTAACTACGCCATTATTTGGTGTGAATTTCATGGCATTAGAGAGGAAGTTCTTCAAAATTTGTTCGGATTTTCCAATATCAATATAGATTGCTCTCGGACAATCGTTCGTGATAATAGTGTTGAACGTTATTTTCTTTTTCTCCATTTGCGCTCTAAACAAGCTATCCATATCCGAAAATATTCGCTCAATAACAGTTTCTTCGGGATAAATTTCTATTTTACCTGCTTCTATTTTAGAAATATCTAATATATCAGTGATTAGATTTAAGAGGTCTTTTCCAGAAGAATTAATAACCGATAAATTTTCAATTTGCGAGTTGCTAAGGTTGCCAGAAGTGTTGTCCTTCAATAAATCAGATAAAATTAAAATACTGTTTAATGGTGTTCTAAGTTCGTGAGACATATTTGCTAGAAACTCTGATTTATACGAACTAGCTTTGGCTATTTCCTCTGATTTTATGTTAAGCTCCTCTTGCGCTACAATCAAGTCACTATTTTTTTTCTCTATTTCGTAATTTTTATTTTCGAGTTCGCGTCCTTTTTCCTCTAGATAGGCGTTGGTTTGCTCGAGCTCAGCCGCTTGGTTTTTAAGTTCTTCTTCAGATTGTTGTAGGAGTAGAGCGTGTTTATTCAGTTCTTCATTATTCTGTCTCAACTCCTCTTCTTGCACTAACAATATGCTGTTTTTGCGATTTATTTCTTCAACAGATGCTTTTAGCGCTTCGTTTCTAATAAATACAGCGACTGCGCTTCCTATGCTTTCTTGTAGTGCATGTAGTAATGTTTGATCGACGGTGCTAAAATGCTGTAGAGATCCTATTTCGATTACACCAATTACATTATTGTGGTAGGAAATAGGGGTGATTAATATGTTGTATATCGCTGACTGTCCTAATGACGATGTGATCTGGGAGTACGCTTGGTTTAGATCATTAAAGCATTGCTGCTCGTTGTTTTTTGCAGCTTCTCCCACTAAGCCTTCGCCTATTTTAATTATTTTTGGAGTGTTTGGATTAGCTGCATGGCTTCCTGCTAGAATTAATTGTTCCTTTTGTTCAAGATAATCAGTAAGGTACATTGTCGCTTGACAACCATTGGTTTGTGCAGTTAACGCTTGACAAAGATTTAGGCTAAAATCGGTTAAAGTTTTCGAATCTAATATTATTTTATTGACTTCAATTATATTCTTTTTTAGAATATCATTCGCTTTTTCCTCTTCACTGTATTTTTTTAGGTCTAACGACATTTTATTAAGAGATCTGTTTAAGAGATCTGATTTGCTGCGTAAAGCTAATGTTTCACCAAAAACACCGCTACTGATTTTTGCTGATAAATCTATTTGTTCTTTTATACCCTTACTTAAGTTTTGTAATGATGAATTGATGGCACTGAACTCCTCGTTTCCAGCTAACATAAATTGGCTGTTGATGTTTCCTAGTGCAATTTTTTTGATTGAATTCGAAATTACATTTAAGGCTGTTACCGTATTTTTAATTAAATGATAAACTAAAAGGATGGTCAGCAGTAACAATGAAAGTAACAAAACTATTGTTAACACTGTTTTGATGTAAATTGCTTTTTGCTGCTTTTGGGTGTATTGAATGATATAATCTACTTTAGTGTCGCGAAGCGCTCTTAATTTTTCATTAACCGCTGTCGAAGTTTTCCACCAGGCTGCTGCAGATAAGTTTAATTTGGAATCCATTATTTCATTTGCAGTTGATGAGAAATTTTTGAATTCGCTACTGTTTTTGTAAGCTAAAATTTCATCATTAATGTTACTATGATTAAGAAGTCCCAACTTATAATTTGAATTGTAACTTAAATGTTTTGCATTCTCATAGTAGTACGACAAGGTTGGATCGTAACTGTTTTGCGTAATTTTGTCTAAAACAATGCCTCTCATTAAATTAGAAGCGGCCTTTGATTCGATATAACATTTTAGATTGTTAGCTAATTTAGCCAGTTCCGTGTCGTCACAGTTAATGATTTCTCGGTCTATTAGATTATCGATTATTAGATTAATTTGATAATAATTTTCGTAGGTTGAGGATAAGGAAATTGTTTTCTCATCCCTTAATGTGTTAATTTTATCAAAATAATCACGTACTACACTTATGTTTTTTGTTACGGTAGTATCTTGAGAATTAAAGTGAGATAAGCGATTGGTTACTTGTTCAAATTTAGCAATGTATTCTTCGGCGCTAGTCATACTGATTTTTGAGTACTGGTAAAGTGCTCTTTCGTCATTGATTAAGGTTTTTGTCTTAGATAAATAGCCTATGATTTCTAAATGCTTAAGACTATTGTCTAGCCTTAAATAATTTTTGTAGGTCACATTTAAGTTCGATATTGTGAAGTAGAGTAATCCTGATATTGGAATTAATAAAATTAAGATAATTTGTTTTTTGAAGGCTAAATTTTTCCACATATCAATCAAGTAGGTTAAGTAGCTAATATATTTAATTTTTCATCAATTTTTGCTTTTTTTGCTTTTTATCTGTTCGTTGCTTTGCAGTGATTTTTTTGGGAAATAACAGCATAAAAAAAGAGCATTTCAAAATAGTATGAAATGCTCTCGATATCGTTTTAGTTATTCTACTCTTGTTTTTTGATTGTAGCAACATAAGAGGTTAGTTTTTTGCCGTACAACGATTGTGCCACCTTAGGAGTCATCGATTTCTGAATCGTATCCAGGTATTTAAGATTAATATCATAAATTTCTGCTAAAGCGATGTACGGTGCTATTTCATGTTCTCTGTGATTAATAGCGAAGTTTGTTGCAAATAAATAGCTCCTTTTAGTGTTTGAATCTTGTTTTATACTTAAGCTGTCAATAGCTTTAGCGTTTTGTCTTTTGATCGCTTTGAACTTTTGTTCTATTAAAGTCAAATTTTCATCTTTAAAACGGTTGCTGATCTCTTTATATTCTTCGTATAAATCATGATTTTTAGATCCTGTTATTTTAGCAGAACCGATATAAGAGTCAAGATTTGTCTCTACTGTCATGTTTCCTGGCTCGGCAAAAAACATTAAATTATTATCTAATGAGTTACTTACACCTCTATCTAGAAATAGGTAAAGCATTTCTGGTGATTTTAAATCTAGATCACTTATGAAATTAGAATTTCCATCGATAACAATAGTATCAATAGGCACTAATACAGTATCTACAACACGTTGGATGTACAATGTTCCTTTTTTAAGTCCTTTGATGTTCCCTGTGATATGTAGGTTTGTGTTCGACTCTGTTTTGTTGCAAGATGTAAGTAGCGCTAGTGTAACTAGAGCAAGAATGGTTTTTTTCATTGGTTCTAAATTTTGCTGCAAAATAAAGAAAATAGTTGGAAAGAGAGGATACTCTTAAGAGGTTATTTGATAAAAAAAATCCCAATTTTTAAAAAATTGGGATTAGTATGTTTTAGATTAGTTTTTTAACCAAGCCTCTTTTAGACTTGCTTTTGTAGCATCAGTAGCGATTAAAGCTTGTTTCTCCTCAAATGGCAAACTTACAATGCCTTTGATTGTTTTTGCAATGCCATCACGTTTGATTTTTACGGTAATATCACTTTTCTCTTTCCATTTTTGACTGTCACTAATCATGTCATAAATATTCTCTAAGTTGTATGCTTTTTCATTAATCGATTCAATTATGTCTCCACCTTTTAGATCTAAACCTGTAAAAAACGCATTTAGCTCAATATTAGGAATAACGATGATCTCTTTGGTTTCTTGATTTACAGTTATATATGGAACTTGTCCCTTTAGGAAAATAGGAGCAGGTGATTTAATGTTTGTTGTAGTTACACCTACTTTTGCAAGGTAAAAATCGTAAGGAATAGGGGTAGTTCCGGCCACGTAGGTCTTTAAAAATTCGCCTACTTCAGGATAAGTTAGTGCCGTTATTTTATCAAAAAGTTCGTTGTCGTTAAACGCCTTTGAAACACCATACTCAGTAGATAGTTTTTGCATTAAATCTAGAATACCTTTTTCTCCATTGCTTTTTTCTCTAATTATAATATCAATACACATCCCAATAAGTGCCCCTTTTTGATATACATTAATATACTGATCCTTATAAGGCTGCTCTAATACGTTTGCACTCATTTTTGTAAACGACATAGTATCGTTCATAGCACTAGCTCGCTCTATTTGGTCAGAAAGTCGACCGTAATAGTCTTCTTCATCAATTAAACCTTGGTTAATTTGAAATAGGTTGGCAAAATATTCGGTTACTCCTTCATACATCCATAAATGTTCTGACATTTTAGGATCATTATAATCAAAGTCTTGAATCTCTTTAGAGTGAATAGTCAATGGCGTAACGATGTGAAAGAACTCATGAGATACAACATCCATCATTGATTTTACTAATTCCTCTTTGGGCATTATTTCAGGCAGTACTACAGTAGTAACAGTTGGGTGCTCCAAAGCTCCAAAGCCTTTTGCATCCTCCTCTGTTAGCGTAGATAGGTATAATAAAACACTGTATTTTTTTGTAGCATTGATTTTGCCTAAAAATGTTTTTTGGGCAGTCATCATTTTTTTCATTTCTGACGTGATGCTTTCGGCAGTAAATTTACCAGTAGGCGAGTACACGCTAATTAAAATATCCATTCCGTCTACATTAAAAGTAGTATAGTCAGGCTTAGAGTACATGATTGGATTTTCGACTAACTCAGCATAACGCGAGGTAATAAAGGTGTCTGATGTAGCGCTTGGATCCTGATCAGTCATTGATGTGCTACCCCATAATGCCTCGGGATGTGAAATAGTTACATTATAAGGAATCGTCATGAAATTAGTAAAATAACCTACGAAGCAATGCGTGTTGAGCATAATGTTCTCTCCAACCAATATATTTGATCCCGCTGGCGAAAAAACATCATCACCTCCAAACTTACCTCCTTTTTCAGTGTCAAATGAGTCGTTAACGAGATAGGTAATTTTATCTAACGTTTTTGCATTAGCAATGGACCACGAGTTGTCATCTGTTTTTTTAACAGCAAGTAGGTTTCCTTTTTTGTCAAACGCTTTTAAATCATTAATAAATTTTCCGTAATTATCCTCAGAGTAGGTTCCTGGGACTGTTTTAGGTATGTGGTAGGTGATTTCGTTAACATTAATTGCAGGAGCTTGTACCGTTACAAGTACTTTGTCGTCGTTTATTTCGTTTAAATTTATTGCAACGCGAACCTCTTGTTTTTGTGTAGAGCTTAC
>CAXBGV010000149.1:0-7236 GCA_963975235.1 uncultured Flavobacterium sp.
AGTTTTCAAGACTGCCGCATTCGACCGCTCTGCCATTTCTCCAGTGAGCGACAACCATTATCTGATTGCGAGTGCAAATATAAGCACCTTTTTCGATTTACAAAAACAATTTTGATAAAAATTTCAGTACTTTTTTAAACTAATTTTTAATTGTTTCATTTTCATTGTTTTACTTTTATTTTTTTTTTAAAACAAAAAACAATAATATCATTTAATAACTTACATATTCAGTAATTTCTAAGCCATAACCTATTATCCCAACTCTTTTTCCTTGGGTAGTATTTGATACAAGTCGAATTTTAGATATATCGATATCGTGCAATATTTGTGCACCAATACCATAATCCTTGCTATCAATAATAATTTTTGGTGCTTTCATCTGCCCTTCACTCTGTAATTGCTTTAATTCTGTTAATCGGCTTAGTAAATTAACAGACTGCATGTCTTGATTTACAAAGATAACAGCTCCTTTACCATTCTCATTAATGATCTTAAACATGTCGTCTAACTGCTGATCAGCATTATTTGTCAGAGTACCTAACAAGTCATTGTTCACCTGAGACGAATTTATGCGCGTCAATATAGCCTCACCCGTATTCCAAGTCCCTTTTGTTAGAGCAATATGTATCTGATTGTTAGTAGTCTGTTCGTATGCTCTTAAACGAAAAAATCCAAAACGGGTTTCAATATCAAAATCTTCTTTTTTTATTATCAGGCTGTCGTGCTGCATACGATAAGCAACAAGAGCTTCAATCGAAACTAATTTAAGATCAAACTTCTTGGCAACATCTACCAATTGAGGCAAACGAGCCATTGAACCATCTTCGTTCATAATCTCTACAATTACACCTGCCGACTTAAATCCAGCTAATCTAGCAAAGTCAATAGCAGCCTCTGTATGACCGGTTCTCCTTAAAACACCTCCTTGCTTAGCAATCAGTGGGAAAATATGACCTGGACGAGCTAAATCATGTGGTTTAGTTGCCGAATCTACTAGGGATAATACAGTCGCAGCTCTATCAGCCGCAGATATACCAGTCGTTACTCCTTTACCTTTTAAATCGACAGACACTGTAAAAGCAGTTTCCATTGGATCAGTATTGTTACTTACCATAACATGCAAGCCTAACTCTTTACATCGAGACTCTGTTAACGGAGCACATATTAATCCGCGACCATGTGTAGCCATAAAATTAATCATCTCAGGAGTAACTTTTTCTGCAGCAGCAAGAAAATCACCTTCATTCTCGCGATCAACAACAATAATAACTTTTCCTTGACGGATATCTTCTATGGCTTCCTCAATAGTATTGAGTACAATTTTATCTTTTGACATTTTAGTATTTATTTTTTTGAAGGAAATATTTTTTTAAATAATTTTTGAATTGGTGTCAAAATAACATCCATATTAATCAAACCTATATCATTTGTAGCTCTATACGTAAGCAAGAGTGCTAAAGGTGTCAAAATTAAAGATGATAACCACGAGCCTAAAAATGGAGATAAACCATCCTCTTGCGAAATTCTTTTTCCAAACGTATTAATAAAATGGAATGCTATAAATATCAATACAGCGAATATGATAGGTAGTCCTAAACCTCCTTTTCTAATGATAGCGCCTAATGGGGCACCTATAAAAAACATCATAATAACCGCATAGGCAACTACAAACTTTTCATAAAACGCTAAAACATGATTATTTATATTTTTTTGTTTATTCACTAAATTAAGATTGCTCGCATCTAGAGCATAACTAACACTCAAAACATTACTATTAGCAATTGTTAAAATTGCAAATTTTTGTTCAGTAGTATATAAGGACAAAATGTCTTTGGGTAATTTCTTATCCTTTATAGTAGTTTTGTTTGGGGCAACACTTGCTATCCCGGTACGAAGATTGTTATTCTCTGAATACGAAATCAATTCGGTTTTGAAGTTCTTCCGCAAGGAATCCAAAGTATAACTCAACTCATTAACAGTTAGCATCGTATTGGTACCGGACCCACTATTTTCGTTTACATCGACTTGATTAAGTTGCGACAGATCTATATTTAGAGTGTATTTTTTAAAAGAACTCCTTGCAAAAGGCAACTTGGATCGCTCTTCATATTTTTGTGGTACAATATCTTCGTAATAATTACCATTATTAAGAACCAGTTTCAAATTATTCGATTTTTCGTTGCTTATTAATTCACCATCCTTTGCTTTTATAACAGTTTTACTTCCATCACCAGTATTAGACTTCTTATGAATAGTTACCCCTGTTAATATACTTCCTTTTTGACCTGACTTTTTATTTACTTTTATATTGTAAATACCTACGTCACTAAATTGACCTTCGGATATTGCTAATGCTGGCTGTACTTGCGCAATGTTTTTTCGAAAGTTTATAAACTTATATTCGGCATAAGGAATAACATTATTTGCAAAAAAGAAAGCGACAATACTCAACAGTAGAATAAAAACTGTCAAACTTCGCATCGCTCTCTGCAGTGATATACCCGACGATTTTATAGCAGCAAATTCATAATTTTCGGCTAAATTACCAAAAGTCATAATCGATGCTAACAATACTGATAGTGGAAGTACCAGAGGAATAATCCTTGGCATAGAAAATAAGATAAACTTTAAGATCATAAAGAAATCTAAATCTTTCCCTGCTAACTCAGAAATAAATAACCAAATAGTTTGAAGAATGAATATAAAAAACAAGATTACAAATACCGTAGTAAATGTAATCAGGAATGTTTTTAATAAGTATTTGTCAAGAATTTTCACCTATGCAATTAATCTAATTTATTGATATAGTAATTTGAATATTTACTTTGTACAAAAGTAAATTGATTTTTTGACAAAGGCTGATTGGTTTTGAAAGAATTAACGGTTAGAGTCGTTTTAGTTCCTTTTTTACCAATTTCAATTAAATTATAAATATGCTTAGTTCGAACGTCGATACCCAATAGAATTTCCTTTCTTTGATCCTTAGCATTAGTAGGAATCAGTTTAATGTATTGAATTTTTCTGCCCCTTACATCTTGAACTATATCCATATAATACTTATAGCCACTATTAAAAAAGGTAAGCATTTTAGATGGAGTAATAGCATTATCATCACTTTCATTTACGCTTGAAACTGTCACTTCTTCATCTTCAGGTACAATAGTATATGACTTTTTACCATCAAATATTTTTGTAACACCCATGAAATTCAAAACGTACTGATTACCTTTTAGGATGACATTACCTTTACTGTCCTGATTGATATTTTCTTTAGAATTATTTAATGTGTATTTAAAATCAATTACGATATTACTGTAGCTTCGCACCTTAGTAGTCACTTGATCCAAAAGCGCTTTTGCTTTTTTATCTTGTGCCTGCATGGACAAACTAAAAATAAAGATTAAAGTAAATTGAATAATTTTTTTCATGGTTTTAATTTTTTTGTTCATTAGAGAAAAATTGATCAAGAGCACTTAAGTCAAGAATATTCACAGACCTAGCTTTACTTCCTTCAAAAGGACCTACAATTCCAGCTGCTTCTAACTGATCAATTAGACGACCAGCTCTGTTATAACCTAATTTAAGTTTCCTTTGTAACAAAGAAGCTGATCCCTGTTGTGCATTTACAATTATTTCAGCCGCTTCTTTAAACAAAGTGTCTCTTTCAGAAATATCTATATCAAGATTGATGCCACTATCTTCACCTACGAACTCAGGCAACAAATAGGCTGTAGCATACGCTTTTTGAGATCCAATAAAATCTGTAATTCTTTCAACCTCTGGGGTATCTATAAAAGCACATTGCACCCTAACAACATCATTACCGTTAGTATACAATAAATCACCCCTTCCTATCAATTGATCAGCACCTTGTGTGTCCAAAATAGTTCTAGAATCAATTTTAGATGTAACCCTAAAAGCAATTCTAGCAGGGAAATTAGCTTTAATCAAACCCGTAATAACATTTACAGATGGCCTTTGCGTAGCGATAATCAAATGAATTCCTATGGCACGAGCTAACTGCGCCAAGCGAGCTATTGGAACTTCAACTTCTTTACCAGCGGTCATAATTAAATCGGCGAACTCATCAACTACTAAAATAATGTAAGGTAAAAAACGATGACCATTTTCTGGATTCAATTTTCTAGACTTAAATTTATCATTGTACTCTTTAATATTACGAACCATAGCATCTTTAAGTAAAGAATATCTATTATCCATTTCTACACAAAGAGAATTAAGCGTATTTACTACCTTGGCATTATCGGTAATAATAGCATCTTCAACATCTGGTAATTTAGCGAGGTAGTGTCGTTCGATCTTGTTAAAAAGCGTAAGTTCTACTTTTTTTGGATCTACTAGTACAAACTTTACTTCCGCAGGATGTTTTTTATATAGCAAAGAGGTGAGCACGGCATTTAGACCTACTGATTTACCTTGACCAGTAGCACCTGCCATCAACAAGTGGGGCATCTTAGCTAGATCAACCACAAAAGTTTCGTTAGAGATAGTCTTACCTAAAGCGATTGGTAATTCCATTTCAGCTTCCTGAAATTTAGCTGACCCAATCACACTTTTCATAGATACCATAGTTGGGTTCTTATTAGGAACTTCAATACCAATAGTACCTTTACCAGGAATTGGGGCAATAATCCTTATTCCTAAAGCAGACAGTGAGAGCGCAATATCGTCTTCTAAACTTTTAATTTTAGATATACGAATACCCGCCTCTGGTACAATTTCATATAGTGTGACCGAAGGTCCGACGGTTGCTTTAATCTGAGCTATTTCAATTTTATAATTACGTAACGTGTCAACAATACGATTTTTATTCTCTTCTAACTCTTCTTGATTAATGGTAATACCACCTGTTGAATATTCTTTTAGAAGATCAATAGTAGGATACTTATAATTAGATAAATCTAGGGTTGGATCAAACAAGCCAAAGTCAGAAACCAACTTGGACGCTAAATTTTCTTCTATAAAAACCTCTTCGGCCGCAGTTTCAATAACAAAGGAATCAGCCTGTTGAACTTCAGTTTTTAACAAAGGCTCATTAATAGTAGGCTTCGAAACATTATCTAATTTAATTTCTGACGAATGGCTAATAGTAGGCTTAAGCGCTTCCTTATTAATTTCGAATTTAGAACTTGTATCGTGTAAATGAAAAGCATCTTCCTCTTCAGTAACGCTATCTTTTAAAGCAAATTCCTCAAGATTGTAACCAGTATTAGAGTCCGTAGAAACTGTGTTTGAATTTATATCCGTTTTAAACTCTTGTTTTGTTTTTTCAAAAAATGATTGAATCGTATCAGGAGACAATTTCATTTTAAAAATAAGATAAATTATCAAACCAAACACGAGAACAAGTAAAGTCCCTGTTTTACCAATATAATCTTGTAAAAACAAATTTAACTCATACCCTACCACGCCACCTAATTCTGGCAAAGAAGTGGCAAAAAAACCAAATAAAACTGATATAATAATTAGGGCAAATAAATCCCAAAACCATATAGCTTTAAGCTTTCTAATCGATAAACCTACAATAAGATAGATTCCAGTTAAAAAAAATAAACGAACGAATAAAAAAGAGGCAAAACCAAAACCTTGATAAACAATTATATTAGACAAGTATGCACCCAATTTACCCAACCAATTTTGCACTGATTCCGTGCGACTAGTTAATTCATTGACAGCATTCTGATCCTCTTGACCATAAATATAAAAAGATATGAAAGCAACTAATAAAGCAATAGCAAATAAAACCAACAAAACGCCAATAACAAACTTTTGTTGCTTAGTTATATCCCCTAGTTTAAAACCTCTTGAAACAGTACTTTTATTCTTTCCAACAGATTCTTTTTTAACCGATTTTGCCATTATTTTTTACTGTATCCTAAATGCCTGAAATATAAGGCACATATATAATTAAACCAATCACAATTGCGGTAATAGCAGCAAAAAAAACAGCTCCTGCGGCTATATCTTTAATAAATCCAATCCTCTCGTGATAAGTAGGATGAATAAAATCTGCAATTTTCTCAACTGCTGTATTTAAACCTTCCACACTCAATACTAAACCAATAGCTAACGTTTGAAACAACCACTCCGAAGCAGTAATATTAAAATAGAAGCCTGCTACAGAAAGTAAAATCCCTATAGAAAACTGTACCATCACACTATGTTCCGTACTAATTAACTTAATTGCGCCATTAAATGCATAGGAAACACTTTTCAATCTTCCTTTGAAAAATGAATTATCTTTTTGAAATTCCATTTAAGAAATATTAAAGTGTAGCAAGTGCAGCAGCATAATTAGGTTCATCTGCTATTTCACCAACTTGCTCAGTGTATAAAACCATACCATTTTCATCAGTAACAATAAGAGCTCTTGAATGTAAACCGGCCAACGGACCATCAACTATCAACAAACCATTAGCAGATCCAAAACTTCCATTTTGAAAATCTGATAAATTAACAACATTCTCTATTCCCTCTGCACCACAAAATCTTTTTTGAGCAAATGGTAAATCTCTAGAAACACATAACACCACAGTATTATCCAATGTAGCTGCAGATTCATTAAAT
This sequence comes from uncultured Flavobacterium sp., assembly GCA_963975235.1. GTDB lineage: Bacteria > Bacteroidota > Bacteroidia > Flavobacteriales > Flavobacteriaceae > Flavobacterium. The sequence goes on from CAXBGV010000149.1 coordinate 6,589, forward strand.
TTTCTTACAGATGCAGCACATGTACCAGTATCTATACTTGGGAAAATATTAAAAACCATTTTTTTTCCCTTGAAACTATCTAGTGTTGCAATTGAAAGATCTGCTAGTACTAATTTAAAATCAGCTAATGTCGTACCTACTGCAGGTAATACCCCAGTTGTATGTATTGGATTTCCTCCTAATGTAATTACTGCCATGTTGTTTTATTTAATGAGCATCAAAAGTATGAAATTTATTTAAGATTTAGATTTAAAGCTCCAATAAAATACCAGATAAAAAGAATTGTATTAGCAATCTGCAACAAAGCAAAAAGCCACTTTGTAACTATAAATCTAATCAATTTTGATAATAAATAACCTCAGAACAATCTACGGAAATAAATTAATAACTTTCAAAGTCATTCACACTTATATAACAAAAATTATACAACGAATAAAAAAAGCCAATAATTTATAATAATCGAAAATGAAATTAGAACAGGATACAAAACAAATAGCTTGCAAGGCAAATTTATAGGAAAGAAAATAAGTATAGACATTCCCTTTACTACAGATAAGGAGCTATTTCCAGCTATCCGCTATATCTTTTTATTGTTTAAAGAAAAAAATAAAAAGGATGCCGCTGCTATCTGGGCTAGGAGAATTCAAT
>CAXBGV010000150.1:0-7182 GCA_963975235.1 uncultured Flavobacterium sp.
TTAACTAAAATTTGATCTGGTCCCAAACCATTTTCATACTGTTTCCTACCATCTTTTAAAACATCTTCGGATATTTCGCCCAAGTTAAAATAAACTTTACCAATGTTGTCTGGAGATGTTTTTCCTGTTCCCACAAAAGGATCTAAAACCCATAACTGAATATATTCTACATTACCTTGCTCAAAATTTGTAGCGTTTAATGATCTCATTATACCTCCAAAATTATCCCTTGGTGATGCAGCAAAATTTAAACTATTATTATAAGGCCCTCTTTCAGATGGATAATAGGATAAATCTAACGTATTGATAACTTGAGACTGCCCTTGTGCTATGTCCGTTAGCGGGTACAACTCATCACTAAAGATCCTTCTGGTCGAATTTAAAGAGACATCATCAGTAGAAACCCCGGCAGGTCTTTGAGTGTAAAAAATAGGATCAATCGAGTACCATGCCATCTTCGCTCTTTTAAAACCGTAGCTCAAATCATTAGCTGATCCATTAAAATCATAACGACTGCTTGCATTTCTGTCTGGTGTAGAGGCCAAGCTCCAAGCAAATGGTGCTCTCATATCGATTGTTGATTGCGAACCTTCAAAATCATCTACATAAATAGTAGACTCTCCCTGAAATTGATCTGCTTTTGGTGTATCTGGTTGCAAAAATGCTATTTCACCTCTAACAGATAGCGTTGAAGGAACATCTGTATCTATATTAGGTAACTTGTTTACTAATCTTGTAAAAAATGGTACCTCAGTAGAAAAATTAGTATTTAATCCAAAAATAGTATTATTAACTGATTCTTGTCCAAAACTTGATTTTTGAGTGTAAGGTCGCTCCGACATCTTGATGTAAGTCGCGCCTAATAAAAAGTTATCTGAAATTTTGTGCTCGACATTTACCCCTATAAAACGTCGAGTTTGCTGCCCGAATATCGAATTATTCTCTACAGAAACATTGATAGGCGTATTTGAAGCTTGAAGCGACGGATCCAAAATTTGTACCGTTCCCAACTGATAATTTACGCTGTAGTCTATACCTTCAATCAAAACTCTTCCACCGGCTGTTACCACAACAGAACCTTGCGGTACGTTATAAGCACCAATAGGTATTCCATCTGAAGCCGAGGATTTGAACTTCCCTCTTAAAAGGAACTTATTTTTTTCACTATCCTGTAATGCTCCTGACTGTGTGCTGCGATACATGTTTCTAAAAACATATTTCTTTTGATTTTCGTTATAAGTAGTAGGAGTGTTATAAACACTTACATCGGTCGCGTTATTGTTATCTTTTAGTTTCGAAAACAAAAGCTCTCCAAAAGGTTCTTTGGTAGTAAATATTATGCGCCCATTTTGTGAATCGATAGTAATTCCAGGTATAAAATCGTAAAAACCATCCCCACCAGATTGACGATCGTTATTGTAGTTTAGTTTATCTAAATTAAACACTTGTAATAATGGTGTTTCTAATACTTTATTGTCAGCCGTAGGGTTAGTAGGAAACGGACTTCCGTTAACTGGCGTTATATAATTTAACGGAGAAGGATCGCTGTAAAGGATGTTAAAACGTAGATCCTCTTGCTTAACCTGGTAAGCACCTTGAATCTGATAGATGTTTTTCATCATCAAATTCCAAACTGGGTTCATAACATTCGTTAAATTACTTTTCAACATTTTTAGCACAAGACTTTGCGTGACAACCGCCTCTGTTGCTTGTGGTGTACCTGTTACCAGAGTCGCATCGACCCCATCATTTCCAAACTCTCCTACACGATATACCTTATCCCCAATGGTGTACTCATACGCAACAGCTAATACTTCATCATTACTTAATCGTTGTTGTAATGAGATGTATCCAAGTTGTGCGTTATACGTGTATTCGTTTAAGGTTAATTTTCGGGCATTTTCTAATTTAGAGTAATCTTGTCCCTCGCTAACGGTAACATTAAAGCCTGAACTTGAAGTCGCTATTTCCCTAATATTATTATTTAAAAGTCCTGTACCCAACTTGATTTGGTCTGGATCATAATCATTATTGGAGTTGTCAGCTGGAGAGTCAGTAGGATTATTAAAAATACCAGTAGAAGGATCTAAAACAACTACTTCATTATCTGGGAGTCCAGTTAATCGTCCTTCACCTAAATCCTGTATTGCAATAATATTTCTGAGGTTATTTGATGTCGTATTTAAACGAGTTTGTTTATTAGTCACCCAAACCTCTATTCTTGTAATTTGAACTCTACTATCTACAAAAGGATAGTTTCGTAGTGCCGAGTCGTATTTATTTCTAAAATACTGCGACAGAAAAAAGTGTCTGTCATTATCATAATCTAGAGCAAACATCTCAAAATCTTGCAATGTTCCGCCTCCTTGTGAAACTACACTCTTGGTTTGTGATTTTTGTTCGGAGAAAACACCGGTAACCATTGTTTTACCAAATTGCAATTGCGTTTTTACTCCAAACAAACTTTGAGCTCCTCTTATTAAGGAACTATTTAAGGGCATACTAACATTACCAACTTCTATTTTTTGAATAATATCATCTTCTGATGGAGCATACTCAAGTTTAAAAAGGTTTTGAAAAGCAAAGGTCGATTGCGTATCGTAATTAGCGTTTACATTCAGTCGTGTTCCCACTTTACCAACTAAACTCATACTTATCCTTTGATCAAAATCAAAAGCAAGATTTGATCTATTTCTAGGCGAAAAGGAAGGATTATCTTGTCTTGTAAATCGAGCTCCTAAGTCCATCTCTACAGAGCCTGTAGGCTTCACGTCGATAGTATTGCTTCCAAAAATAGATTCAAAAAGTCCAGAATTCACGTAGTATTTAGGCAACAAATCTTTTTTTGCTTCTTCACTTCCTTCTTTCTTGCCATCAATTGCATCACTTTTTTTCTTAAAATAGTCTCTCATAGACTCTTTTAAAACCAATCGTTCGTACTCTTTAGGAGTCAAAATTATAGGGTAATTGATTGAAAAACCATCTACAGTATTCGTGTAGACATATCGATCCGTAACCGGATCATAAGTATATGCAGATAATACACTTTGTGGGTTCTTAATTTGAACTTTCCCTAGAGAAAATCCACTTTTAATAGTGTCTTGAGGCTCTTTTTTAACTTGAGCTCGTGCAACAAAACCACAAAATAATACAAGAAAAAAAACAGCAATTTTATGCATAGACTTCGAGTTTCCCAATTCCTTTATAAGTTTTTTAACGCTTTCTTGATAATCGATTCAACAGAAGCTTCTGGATCCTCTTTTACTATTTTCTCAATAACTTTTTCTGAAGCTTTACGAACAAAACCTAAAACTTCTAAAGCAGATAACGCTTCATCTCTGTTTGTATTGCTTTGCACCATAGATACTTCGTCTAAATCGTACAATTTAAGCACTTTTTCTTTCAAATCAAGTATAACTCTTTGTGCAGTTTTAACTCCAATTCCTTTTATCGACTGTACCGTTGCAACGTCACCTGATCCAATCGCTTCGATAATTTGTTTAGGCTCTAATGAGGATAACATCGTTCTTGCTATACTCGCTCCTATACCAGAAACCGAAATCAACAATCTAAAGATCTCTCTTTCGGACTTTTCAAAAAAACCAAACAAAGTATGTGCATCTTCTTTGACTTGAAGATGAGTAAATAACTTAATAAAATCGGTTGTGGGTAATAAAGAGTAGGTATGTAAAGAAATATTTACATGATATCCAACACCACCGCAGTCTATCACGACTTCGGTTGGTGTTTTTTCTACTAATTTACCCTGTAAGTGTGCAATCATTTACTTTTTATAAAATAATTAAAACCTATCTCACAGCCATCAGATTTATTTTTAAATCCTAGCTTCTTTTTTCTTTTGCTTTTCTTGAGCATCAATAACAGCAATTGCTGTCATGTTAACCATTTCCTCTACACTCGCTCCCAACTGAAATATGTGAACTGGTTTGCTTAATCCTAACATTATTGGACCAATAGAGTCTATTTTATTTAATTCTTTTAATAATTTATAAGTAATATTAGCCGAATCAAGGTTAGGAAAAATTAAGGTATTTACTTTTTTTCCTGCTAATTTTGAAAAAGGAAATTTTTCTTTTAGCATCTCTGGGTTTAAGGCAAAATCAGCTTGTACCTCTCCATCAATTATTAAATCAGGGTGATGCTCGTGCAAATAAGCAACAGCTTCTCTTACTTTTGATGCTTTTGGACTGGTAGACGAGCCAAAATTTGAAAACGAAACCATTGCAATTACTGGCTCTACTCCAAACATTCTAGCTGTTTTTGCAGTCATAATAGCGATCTTAGCCAAATCATCTGCCGAAGGATCAATATTAATAGCAGTATCTGACAAAAACATGGGTCCACGAGCGGTCATCATCATGTTTGTCGTAGCGATTATCGAAGCTCCCGCAGCTTTATCTACCAATTGTAACATGGGCTTAACCACTGATGAATAACTTCTTGAATGTCCTGTTACCAATCCGTCAGCGTCACCTTCATTTACCATCATTGCAGCAAAATAGTTGCGCTCACGCATCATTTTTTGAGCATCGTAAAGGGAGATCCCTTTGCGCTTTCTTGACTCCCAATAGCTGTGCGCAAAATTGTTTCGTCTAACATCTTCCTCTTTTATTTTAGGATCAATAATTTCTAGATCAGCGTAAAAACCAAGCTCTTCTTTTAATTCTAGAATTATTTCCTTACTTCCTAACAAAATAGGATGGCAAATACCCTCTTCAAAAGCAATTTGAGCAGCCTTAAGCACATCTAGATGATCTGCCTCAGCAAAAACAATTCTTTTTGGTTCTATTTTGGCTCTGTTAGTAATCAAACGAACCATTTTATTATCGTTTCCTAGCCTACCTAATAACTCCTCTTCATATTTGTCCCAGTCAGTAATTGGATTTAAAGCAACCCCAGACTCCATTGCAGCTTTAGCAACCGCGGGAGCAACAATACTTATCAATCTAGGATCGAATGGCTTTGGGATAATATAATCTCTTCCAAAATTTAACTTAATCTCGCCGTATGCAATGTTTACTTGCTCAGGAACAGACTCTTTCGCTAACAAAGCTAATGCTTTTACAGCTGCCATTTTCATGGCTTCGTTAATTTTTGTTGCTCTAACATCTAGCGCACCTCTAAATATATATGGAAAACCTAAAACATTATTAACTTGGTTAGGGTAATCAGATCGCCCTGTCGCCATAATTAAATCACTTCTTGTGCTTATTGCAAGATTGTATTCAATCTCTGGATCAGGATTTGCCATAGCAAAAACAATCGGATCATTCGCCATACCTAATAGCATCTCAGGAGTTAAAATATTCCCTGCTGACAAACCTAAAAATACATCTGCGCCCTTTAAAGCCTCTCCCAAGGTAATACCTACTCTCCCTTTTGAATACTTTTGTTGCAAAGAAGATAGATCAGTTCTCTCTGAAGACAACACACCATCTTTGTCAAACATGATGATATTATCTGGATTAATACCCAACAACACATACAAGTTAGCACAAGCTAAGGCTGCTGATCCTGCTCCTGAAACTACGATTTTTGTATTTTCAACTTCTTTACCAGCAAGCTCAAGTGCATTTAAAAGTGCTGCAGATGATATTATTGCCGTACCATGCTGATCGTCATGCATTACAGGAATATTCAACTCCTCTACTAATCTACGTTCGATTTCAAATGATTCTGGTGCCTTGATGTCCTCTAGGTTTATACCACCAAAGGTTGGCGCAATATTTTTGACAGTTTGTATGAACTCTTCAATGTCCTTTGTCCCAATTTCGATATCAAAAACATCGATATCAGCAAATATTTTAAACAACAAACCTTTACCTTCCATGACCGGTTTAGATGCCTCTGGACCTATATCTCCCAAACCTAGAACAGCTGTTCCGTTGGTGATTACCGCTACAAGATTACCTTTAGCAGTATATTTATATACATTATTCACATCTTTAGCGATTTCCAAACAAGGCTCAGCAACCCCCGGAGAATATGCTAATGACAAATCTCTTTGTGTTGCATATTTCTTGGTTGGAACAACTTGAATCTTTCCTGGTGTAGGTTTCGCGTGGTATAATAATGCCTCTCTTCTTTTACTATCTTTATTCATTTTGCATGATTTTATTCTAGCATACAAAGATATAAGTCTATCTGTAAAAACAGTCTTTTATAAGCGTCTTTTGTAAAAAAAGCCTTTTTATTGTAGTATAAAAAAATAAGGCGCAGAAGTTTGCGCCTTACTACAGTGCTATATAGAAGTGTTTCTAACTACTGTGAAATATACGAATCTAAATGTTGAATAGTAGTTTTTTGAATTTCGATAATAGCTTTTACCACATCACTCATCGATATAATACCCACTACGATACCATTATCTAAAACCGGTAGGTGCCTAACTTTTTTGGTACTCATGAGTTCCATACAATCTTCTATATTATCCGTAGGTTTTATGGTCACAAATTCCTGATCCATGATTTCCTGAACTAGCGTGTCTTTGGATGCTTTATTTTTTAGAACTACCTTCCTAGCATAATCTCTCTCTGAAAGTATCCCTTTCAATACTGAATCCTCTATTATCAGTACTGCACCAATATTTTTTTCACCCATAACCTTGATAGCTTCATAGACCGTTATGGTTGAAGTTACGAAGAAAATCTCGTTTCCTTTTCTGCTTAATATTTGATTTACAGTCATATCGATAAATTTTAATGAACTCTAAAGTTAAAAAAAATAACAGACAAAAAACAAACTACATCTAGAAACTAACTCAAAATCATTGCAGTGGCATCAAATTTTTCAAAAATGCATCGTAGTATTGGTTCCATTTTCCCTACGTTCAATGGTAAAACGATATGTTTTTAAATTAATTTTTAAATGTGCACTAGTAGATCCGTTCACCCACTTAATATCGATACTATTTTCATCTTCAGTCTCTATAATCACTTGACCTAAAAAGGCAATTGAAGTATTCCTTAGTCGCATTAATTCTAACTGCTGCTTTACAACGGCCGTTTCTAATCCGTTCAAAACATCAAGTGTAGACAGAGTCGTACGATTAATTTCTTTATGACCAGCACTACCACCTTTATCTGCTGCCTCATAATTATTTTTTCCTGCAAAAATATCTAAATACCAAACTTGTGGTATTCCAGGCATAAACATTTGAAT
>CAXBGV010000151.1:0-7158 GCA_963975235.1 uncultured Flavobacterium sp.
ACCGTAACGGTTCCAACGGCATATAATGATAATTTAGCAAGGAAATCGCGACGTTCTAATTTGTTATGTGCATATTGGTCGTATAACTCAAATACGTCTTGATGGATGTCTTCTTTTTTTAGTGGTTGCATAATGGCAGGTTTATAAATTAGATGTACTGAAGTACTAAAATATTGTTTTTAAATGAACTATTCAAACAATTAACTTTTGTTCTAGTCTACTTGAACGGTCTTTTGGTTTTTACTTTGGTTAGATTTAGATTTCTAAATGTGAGATTCCTGACTTAAATAGCGGTTTTTATTTTAGGTTGATTGTTCTAAAAGTGAGGTTAACTCTTGGCGTGCTAATTCGAGTTGTAGGAGGCAAACGATGCAACCAATGTGATTGAGTTTCATCTTTCATGACCAAAACGCTACCGTGTGCTAAGACCTGTGAAATCACTTCTTTTGTGTTCTTATGTTTGAAGGCAAATTTTCGCTCAGCACCCAAACTTACCGAAGCTATGGCGCCATTTTTTTTCAATTCTTTTTCTCCATCACTATGCCAACCCATTCCTTCATCGCCACTGTGGTATAAGTTAAGCAGGCAAGAATTATATGTTTCTCCCGTTTTTTCTTCGATTATTTGTTTTAATTGTAGTAGTTCACGAGTCCAAGGTAAAGCTTCTTTTGTAGTTTTAGAATAGGTGTAACTAAAAGTGGTATCACCATACCACGCCACTTTTCGTTTGGTTATAATACGTTTCCCAAAAATCACCGCTTCGTCATTTTTCCATTCAATGGTGTCTAGAAAAGTATGGAGGTAAAGGTTAGCTTCTTTTATTGGCATTACTGTTCCATAGTAAATTACGGTACCGTCTTTAGGTAAAAGGTTAGTGTCCTCGGCTGAGGTTGTTGTAAATAAATCCATTTGGAAACTGTTTGAAAAGAAGAACAAGGTCGGAAATTGTTTTGAATTGGAGCGCTGAACTTTTGTTAATTAGTCAATGAAACTTTGTTTGCGTAAGGGATTGCAGTGGAAATCCTCCCGTTTTTTAGGGAGATTGCAACGTAAAGCCCGGCCTTGTTGCTTGCTTTGTTGCGATCTAAAAGGTCGCGTTCTGCAACAAGGATACGCCCAAATACAAAGCAGCAAAGATTAGTGTAGTATATATTATATAATTGTATCATTTCTAGATGCTGTAGACGGTTGTTAATAATAAGTTAAACCGCTAACAAATAGGTAGAGTAAAGGTGTTTAAATTTATTTTTGATAATGAATAACCAATAAATAACCACTTAATGAAGAAAATTCTCATTTTATCCGCTTTTAGTGCATTGATGATTGCTCCTGTATCAGGGAACGCACAATCGAGTAGAGAAAGCAAAAAGAAAAAAAATGCACCCGTTGCGGTTGCACCTCCAGCTAAAAAGCCTGAAACAGGGATTAAGGAGTACGATAAAGTTATTACTAAAGAGGCAGTATCTGATGAAGGGTTGTTTACCGTACACCGCGTAGACAAGAAGTACTACTTTGAAATCCCGAATAATTTATTAGATAAGGACATGCTTTTAGTGAGTCGTTTGTCTAAGTTGCCCTCAAATTTAGGAGGTGGTTATGTAAACGCTGGTTCAGAAACGAATGAGCAATTAGTAGTTTGGCACCGATTTCAAGATAAGATATTGATTAAAATAAAATCATATGCAGCCGTTGCTGATGAAAGTTTACCGATTAGTATTTCAGTAAAAAACAACAACTACGAACCTACGTTATTTGCGTTTGATATTGCAGCTTTTAGCAAAGATTCGACTAAAACAGTTATTGATGTTACTAAGTTTTATAGTAGTGATGTAAAAGCAATTAGTGGTTTATCATCGGCTATGCGTGACACTTACAAAGTGAAAGGAATGGACGATTCTCGTAGTTTTATTACTGCTATGAAAAGTTTCCCGATGAATATTGAGGTGGTACAGGACTTTACATACAACGCCTCGAAACCTCCAGTGATGGAAGACAGCGAGACAATTAGCTTGCAAATGAACCAATCGATGATTTTGCTACCAGAAGTTCCTATGACTCCAAGGATTGCTGATTCAAGAGTTGGTTTTTTTACCATAAGCCAGTACGATTACGGTAGTAATGAGTTAAAATCGGATAGTAAAACCTACATCCGTAGATGGAGATTAGAGCCGAAAGATCCTGCTGCTTACGCTAGGGGAGAATTAGTTGAGCCTATAAAGCCTATCGTTTATTACATTGATCCGGCTACACCAGAGAAACTTAGAAAATACATCAAGCAAGGTGTCGAAGAATGGCAAAAACCTTTTGAAACGGCAGGTTTCAAAAATGCTATTATCGCTAAAGATCCTCCAACTAAGGAAGAAGATCCCGACTTTAGCCCAGAAGATGCTCGTTATTCCGTGATTCGATATGTAGCTAGTACGACAAGAAATGCTGTAGGTCCAAGCGTATCTGATCCAAGATCAGGTGAGATTATCGAGAGTGATATCATTTGGTACCACAATCACTTGAGATCGTACAGAAACCGTTATTTGTTAGAAACAGGAGCGGCTAATCCTTCTGCTAGAACTTTAAACACCAGTGATGAAGAAATAGGAGAGATGATGCGTTTTGTAATTGCACACGAAGTGGGTCATGCACTAGGTTTCCCACACAACATGGGTGCAAGTAATGCATATGCTGTTGAAGATTACCGTAATGGTGCTTTTACACAAAAAAATGGTATCGCAGCCAGTTTAATGGATTATGCTCGATACAATTATATAGCGCAACCTGGTGATAAAGATGTTCGTTTTATTCGCCAAATGGGGCCATACGATCACTATGCTGTAAATTGGGGTTACCGTGTGATCCCAAATGCAACTACACCAGAAGCCGAGGTTTCTACATTAGATAAGTGGATTTTAGAAAAGGCTGGTGACAAAATGTACAAGTTTGGTAAACAAAGCAGTAGTTTTGACCCTACTTCACAAACAGAGGATGTAGGTGATAATTCTATGAAAGCGAGTACTTACGCACTTAAAAACCTGAAATATGTTGCAGAGAATTTGTCTACTTGGACTAGTGATGTAACTAATAATTACGAAGATCTAGATGAATTGTACCAAGAACTACATGATACATGGAGTAGGTACGTAGGTCACGTAGTTACCAATTTAGGAGGTGTAAAAGAAGATTTGAAAAAACCAAATCAGAAAGGAAGTGTATACGAAGTAGTATCTAAAGCTCAGCAGCAAGAAGCCATGCAATGGTTGCAAACTAATGCATTTGCTTCTCCAACTTGGATGGTTAATGTTCAAACTTTGAAGGATATTGATTATGCAGGGTATACAGAGCGTTTTAGAGCACTTCAAGTAAGACATTTAAACAATGTTTTAAGTTTAGAACGTCTTGGTCGACTAATGGATGCTGAAATTCTAGGAGCAAATAATTATAAAGCTTTAGATTTATTACGTGATATGAGAACGGGTCTATGGAAAGAAACTGCCTCGAATACAAGTGCTACTATTTACCGTAGAAACTTACAGCGTGCCTACATTGAAAGAATGGAGTACTTAATGACCGAAGAAATTAAACCAAGTAGAAATGGTCAATATTATAATGTATCACAATCTGATTTACGTGGTTTAGTTAGAGGAGAGCTTAATAGCTTGAAAACGACACTTACAACTGCTAAAAATGGAGCTGTAAATACAGAGACCAAATATCATTATCAAGATTGTATTAAACGCATTGATATGATTTTAAATCCAAAATAATTAGATTACCAACAAAAAAAATCTGCTCTCGAGCAGATTTTTTTTGTTGATCTTTCTATTTTTTAACAGGCTTCTTTTTCTCAGCAGGTGTTGTAGATTTATAAGGTTGTTGGTACAGTTCGATATTGTTTTTTGCTAAACGCTGTTCTAGCCACAAGGTCAACTTGTTTTTATATTCGTCTTTTAATGCTGTTTTACTATTGTAAATAAGTACAGGAACCGTTTTTAAACTATCTGTATTTTCATTAAAAATATGATTCGTCATTGATATATTTTCAACTTCTGGAAACAGTATTTTAATCTCTGATAGCAAAGCCTTGTTATCGTAAGTACTAGATGTAATTTGTTTTTTTAGTTTCAAAATTGTGACATCTTTCTCACTCAAAACAGATTTGTTGTATTTGATTTCATTAAGGATATCACTTTTTAAATCGGTTGTGTCTTGAATGACGCGGAGCTGTGTATTGTTGATATCGTAATTTTTTAATTTATCATTTAGTGCCTTAATTTCTGGAGCAGTAAACTTTTTACTTAAAAAACCAAGATCTAACTTTTTAGGGTTTTCGGTAAACTTTGTTTTCTTGTATAAAATTGCTATTCCTTTATTTGAAAATTCTGTTTCAATAAAAACATCAATTTGATGTTGGTAATTTTTTTGCTGAATTAATTGGTAAGCAAAGTATATACTAGGCAAAATTAAGATCGTAATGAGCGTCGAAATGATGTATTTTACTCTTTTTTCGCTCTTTTCGTCTAACTGTTTTGTTTTAGGATATTTTAAATACGTTACTATGAAAAACGTAGAGATACAAATAAAAACACAGTTGATAGAGTAGAGGTAGATGGCTCCAAAAAAGAACTTCATGCTCCCTATCGCAATTCCGTATCCTGCTGTACATAATGGTGGCATCAATGCAGTAGCAATGGCAACACCAGGAATAGGATTTCCTTTTTCGACCCTTGTAATGGCGATGGCACCAACTAAACCTCCTGAAAAAGCAATAACAATATCATAAATATTGGGAGCTGTTCTCGATAATAACTCAGGTTGCGTTTCCTTAAAAGGACTTAAATAAAAGTATATCGCAGAAACTATTAAACCAACAAAAGTGGCAACAGCTAAGTTTTTTAATGATTTTTTAAGTAAACTAAAATCAAAAACGCCAAGACCAAATCCGGCACCAATAATAGGTCCCATCAAAGGAGAAATTAACATGGCTCCAATGATTACTGCTGTTGAGTTTACATTAAGTCCTATGGATGCTATCACGATAGCACAAGCTAAAATCCATAAGTTAGAGCCTCTAAATGAAATGTTAGATTTTACATTATCGAGCACTTTGTGTTTGTCATCTTCGCCTCGGCTTAGATTAATGTAATCAAGGACCTGACTAACTAATGTTTTCATTTGGATTTGCTTTTAATGATTTTTTTAAAGACAAGAAACCAACTATACCTGCTGTAAGCGACGATAGTAGAATTATAAATTTAGCATGACTGATTAAAACTTGATCATCAAAAGCTAATAATGTGATAAAAATGGACATAGTAAATCCTATTCCTCCCAAAAAGCCCACACTAATTATCGTCTTCCAGTTGAGATCTTCGGGTAATTTACAAAGGCCTGCTGTAACTGCAAGAAAACTAAATAAGGCTATACCAATAGGTTTACCTAAAACCAACCCCATTGAAATTCCGATACTGTAGTGTTGGGATAGTGTTTCGACTATATCTGCGCCTATTACAATTGCTGTATTCGCCAATGCAAATAAAGGAAGAATAAAGAATGCTACAGGTCTGTGTAAGAAACTTTGTAATTGATACGAAATAGAATTTTTGGTTCCGTCTCCAAAAGGAATAACGAAAGCTAATAATACACCAGTAACTGTGGCATGAATACCAGAGTTTAGCATAAAGTACCACATAAATGCTCCTCCAATTAAATAGATTGACAATATGTAAACTTTCATGCGGTTCAATATGAATAGAAAAAGCAGAATTCCCATCGCGATTCCTAAATTAAGCCAAAATATAGTTTTAGTGTAAAATATGGCAATAACTAAAATTGCTCCTAAATCATCAATAACAGCAAGGGCTGTCAAAAATATTTTTAAGGATAATGGAACACGATTGCCTAAAAGAGACAACACGCCAAGTGCAAAAGCAATATCTGTAGCCATAGGTATACCTGCTCCCGCTTGAGCATCAGTACCGAAATTAAGCCATAGATATAATCCGGCGGGAACAATCATTCCTCCTAATGCTGCAAAAATAGGTAGCAAAGCATCCTTTATATTGGAGAGCTCTCCATCATAAATCTCTCTTTCTAATTCTAAACCTATTAGTAAAAAGAATATGGTCATTAATCCATCATTAATCCAATATTCTAAACTTTCACCACCAAATTTAGCATGCCAAGTGTTTAAATATTGTTGACCAAAAATAGAATTGGCTAGTATTAAAGAAATTAGAGTGCAACCAATTAAAATAAGTCCGCTGGCTTTTTCGTTGTTAAAAAAGTCATTCCATAATTCAGCATTGTATATTTTTTTAATTGTCTTCTTTACCGTTCTTTTCATGTATTCTTTTTTTTTGTAATCTAGCTTGCTAGTAAATCTGTTTATAACTCATTTGCGATCCTATAATCGCAGATTTACAAAAATAGCTAATTAGTTACTAATCCCCTCGTAGAATTTGAGAATATTGTTATTGACTTTAGCTTTTTACGTAAAAAAATACACAATAAATTGGTGTTTTCATCAATTGGTGAAGATCTCTAATTTAGTTTTTAGTTTTCATGTATTCTGTTATTGAAGTAGACAGATGGACAAGAGGGTTGTATACTATTTGTTTTAAAGATCTAGCTTATAAAGTAAGTCGGTTTGGGTTTCATTTCCTAAGGTAAAAACATGTGTATCAAAAGCTGTAAATCCATTTCGGTTGTAAAAATTTTGAGCTTTTTTATTGTTTTCCCATACACCAAGCCAGATGAATACAGCTTCTTTGTGTTTGGCAGCACTAATAGCTCTGTCAAGTAAACGCTGACCAACTTGCTGGCCGTGGTATTTTTTTAAAACATAAATACGGTGAATTTCTAAGGCTTGGCCTTCAAAAAATTCAGTTTGTGCGTTTCCCCAATTTATCTTAAGATAGCCAACTACGGTATCATTTGCTTTAGCAAGAAAAAAATCAGATTCAGTGTTTTTGATTTCTTTTGTTAAAACGGTCTCATTTAAATGCTCTAGAAGGTAAAGGGCTAGATTGTCTTCTGTATTTACTCCAGCGAATGTCTCAGTAAATGTTTGTATACTAATGTCTCTAATTAGTTTTAGATCAGCTATTGTTGCTCTAGTAATATGTATTTCGACCATTGTTTTTATTTCTTGCTGTAATTTTAAAT
>CAXBGV010000152.1:0-7033 GCA_963975235.1 uncultured Flavobacterium sp.
ATATTTGGAAAACTAACGGGAACTACTGTATTTAATTTAGTTTCGTTTTTCTTTTCCTTTTCTTTTTCGAAAGGAGCTGTTTTCAAAGCAGACCATGTTAACTCTCTACCATCGTATGTAGTCGCTTTTCCGCTTAAGTTAGGCGTGTTCTCAATATATGCTGTAAGTCTATTGAAATTAGTTTTAACTGAATCCTTGGTCTTCATGATTAATGAAATCCAATTATTAGCTATGGTAAGTTTTGAATTAACTTTAGTAGAGTCAATATTTTTTATTTCGGCTTCGGGAGATGCAATTTCACCCTTGATAAGTAATTTGTACATTGTATTATCAACCGTAAGGTCATAACTACCGCGAATGTCTTTGGCCGTCATGTCTTTGATAACATATTTGTTTCCTTCAACCCAGTTTTCGTAAATTGTTGTTTTCTTGTCGAATACTTCGCCGGATGTGATCAAGAAGTTAGCAAGACTTCCGTCTTTTAACGTTCCGATTTCATTACTTTTTCCAAGTAATGAAGCAGGTACAGTTGTCAAGGCTTCTAATGCTTTAGTTTTATCAAAACCGTATTGTATTGCTTTTAATAAATTGGTTCTAAAGTCATCAATTTTTTTAAGTTTATCTGTTGTTAGTGCAAAAACAACTCCATTGTCTGACAATACTTTAAGGTTTGTAGGTGCTTGGTTCCATAGCCTTAAATCACTAAAGTCTAATTGACTCGCTAAATAAGGGTTTGTTACATCAAAAGCTTCTGGAAAATTAATCGGAATGATAAAAGAGGCGTTTGTGTTCTTGATTTCTTGTATTCTTTCAAATTCATTTCCTGCTCCTTTAAGGATGTAGTTTAAGCCAAACTCTTTAGCTAGTTTAGCAGCCCTTAGACTATTTAATTTATCCTCTGATGCGAAAATTTGAACTAGATTTTGATTGTTTTTCATGGCTTCTAATGATAAATCGGTCGTAGACGAATTACCATTTTTGTACCAGTCAAGATCTAAATACATTTGGCGTAGCAAAGCCATCATACCCATTAATGAACTTGGGTACGATTGAATAGAACCGACGCTTTTAGTGAAGCTAAAGTGATTTGTAATTTTACTAGACAATAAACGTTTGCTGTTGTCTTCGTTGTTTAACGCAATCAAAGAACCTGTTCCTTGCGCTATACCATCTGCTACGTGCGTACCTACAACTCCAAATCCAGCTTTTAATAATTCTTCTGCCTTTGTGTTATCGTACTTGAAATTTGCGAATGCTTCTGTTTCAGGTTTAATATGCTCGTTCCAGTAATATCCTTCTTTTTTGGTGTCATACAAAGGATTTTGGCGTCCACCACCTTCAGCTCTTCTTGTTTTTTCTATTCCAAAAGTAGTGTACATATCAATGAATGAAGGATAGATAGATTTTCCTTCAAGATTCACTACAATAGTGTTTTTTGGAAGAGTTACCGCTTTACCTGCGCTAACTACTTTTCCGTTTTGGATTAGTAAAGTTCCTTTTTCAATTATTTGTGTTGGAGTAACAAATATTTTGGCATTGGTAAAAGCAGTATAATTGTTGTTTTTGCTTTGTATACTTTCATTATTGGGAAAGTATTCCTGCGCATTAATTTTTGGTATAAAAACTAATAGAAAGAGGAGGTAAATAGTTTTTTTCATATGGTTTTAGTTAATTTTTTATAAAAATACTAAAACTCTTTATTTATATATGATAAAGAATATAAATTAACATTTATTCAGAAGTTAATTTAATTATTTAAAATTGTATTGACTATTAATTTAAATATTAATATCAAAAAATGAATTATATTTAAAAAAAGTAAAATACCTTTACAGTATTTTTTGTTGTATGATCTATTTATTGATAATCATTGGTTATCCTATCGTTTTTTCAATATAATCAGAGTTTAATAGGTATAAAGCGCCCATGTACTTGATTTTAAAGGAAACTAAGTCACCTATTTTATATTTTTTTTCTGCGTTGGTGATGTCAATAACTAGCATATCTGAACTAGCATCGACGATGGTAATTCCGTTGTCCTCGGCTTCTAAATACTGAGGTTGCATGTCTAAAAGGCCAATGTCTAAGATGGCACGTAAGGAAGTCATACTTAAATCAGCCTCTTCATCTTTTACATAAGTATTACCAACACCGCTTTCTCCTAATTCTCCTATTGGTGTATCTGGTTTTTCTGTTATTTCAATGATTTCAGTATAAAGTTTAAATACGTCATTGTGCATCCCTTTGATTGTCTCGCCTGTAAAAAGATCTTTACCAAAAAATAAAGCTTCTCCTATTCTAAAATGATTAACAGCCATTGGGCGTGCATTTTTTAAAATGAGCGGAATTGCAACGGATGTCCCTCCTGAAACCCAGGGTATTTCGATATTAAACTTGGCTTCAATTAGTTGTTTGTAAAGACTTAATTGAATGAGTTTATCCTGCGTAGGCATAATGCCGCTCAGACAATTAAGGTTAGTTCCAATACCTCTGATTTCGATATTAGGTAAGCTCAAAATTTTTCCGTAAAACTCAATCAATTCTTCGCCCATAACGCCTTCACGTAAATCACCCATTTCAATCATTATAATGACTTTATGAATTTTGTTTTGCTTCAGCGCTTCTTTAGACAGTTCTTGAATGGTGTAAATCTCAGTATTAAAACTTACGTCAGCATATCGTACAATCTTTTCGATGCTCCGTTTTGCTGGGGGTTTTATATACACCGTTTGTATGTCGGGGTTTAATTTTTTAATTTTTTTGAGATTGCTAATGCGAGAATCATGCATTTCACGTACTCCTAAAGCAATTATTTCCTTTAAATACAGCTCGTTACCGCACAAAAGTTTAGTTACAACACCCCATTCTATATTTCGAGATTTAAATATTTCGTTAAGGAATACGTAGTTTTCCTCTAACTTTTTTCGGTATAATTTTATAAAAGCCATTATTGAATGATTTTTCGTGGAATCGTTTTCGCTATTCGTGTTAATAATTCATAATTCAGCTGATTACTGAGGTCACTAAAGGAAGCGACCGATACGGTCATATCATTTTGAGATCCAATTAATACGACTTCATCATCTTTTTTTACGGTATCAATATCAGTAACATCAATGGTCATCATATTCATGTTTACAGATCCAATTACGGTACACCTATGACCTCGAATTAAGACACGTCCTTGATTGCTCAAAGAGCGACTGTATCCATGAGAATACCCAATGGGAACTACCGCAATTTTCATTTTTCTTTCAGCCAAAAAGCTTGTTCCATAGCCAATGAATTCACCACTATTCACTTTTTTAGTAGACATAATTTTTGTTTTCCAAGCTATGATGCGTTGTAAGGGGTCCGTTTTGCTTTTTGTGGCATTCAAATAATTGACAAAAACCTCTGGACTTGACCATAAACCGTATTGCATTATTCCGATTCGTACTAAGTCCATTCTAGTTTCAGGATACATCATTGATGCTGCAGAACAGGCGCTATGTTTTATTTCAGGGCGAATTTCATTATTACAAATATAGTCATAGATTTCGTTAAATCTTTTTATTTGCTTTTCTACTCGATAATAATTAGCAATACTCTCGGCACCTGCGTAGTGTGTGCATAAGCCTTTAAAAATTAAATGCTCTTTTTCTTTCTTTAAAGTGCCGATAACACCATCTAATTCTTGTTTATCAAACCCGGTTCGGTTCATACCAGTTTCTACTTCAACATGAATTATGGCTTTTGCTCTTATTTTTTTTGCAGTTTTAATAGCTGCTGTAAGTCTGCTCTTATCAAAAATATAACATTCCACTCTATTAGCTATTACCCATTCCATGTCTTGATCTGAAACGAATCCCATGATCATTATGGTGACTTGATTGGATAATGTCGCGCTAATTATTTTTGCTTCTTCTACATCAAAAACAGAAAAATGGTTTACTCCACATTCGTGAGCCATTGCTGCAAATTCGTGTAGCCCATGCCCATAAGCATTGCCTTTTACTACTGCCGAAAGAATTACTTTTTTACCAAAAGTCTTTCTCAAAAAATGAATGTTACTGAGATAAGCGTTCTTGTTGAGCTCTATGATGGAGTTAGTGTGCATTTAGTATTTGTTTACTAATTTGATGAAATAAGTTAATGCCTGTAGGAATGATTTCATCTGGGAAATCATAATCAGGATTATGTAGTGCAGGGGATGTCATTCCTGATCCTAAACCAAACATAGCACCGGAGAATTGATGTGTAAAGATTCCAAAATCTTCTCCCCAAGTAAACGGAATTTCTTTTTCAAGAATATTTAAATTGAGATGCTTCGTCGCGGCAGTAATATGCTCAACTGCTGTTGGATTATTTTCGTTTGCATAGAACTTTTGAGTCCATGAAACTATACATTTTAAATTGAATTGCTTTGCAATAAGAAGTGCTTCCTTTTCAAGTTTTTTTTCGATTTCGTGCATTTGCTCATTACTATTGCTTCGAATCGTAAAATGAATTTCGGCAGCACCAGCAGATACGCCATACGCTTTCTTACCCATTTTAGAATAAATAGGTGTGATCAAGCAGTACTTTTCTTTATAGAGATTAGCTTGAATAAGTTGATTAAATCGCTCTGTTATTTTGGATAAAGCTAGAGCAGGATTAATTCCCATTTGCGGTTCTGCTGCATGAGAAGTTACACCCTTAAGTTTTATGATTATACTGTTTACAGCACAACTAAAAGTGTTTACTTTTACAACAACTTGGTTTTTCGTGTAACCTGGTATATTATGTAAGGCGAATACAAATTGTGGCTTGTAGATGAATTTTGCATCATTCAGTACTTTTTCAGCACCAGTTCCGTCCTCCTCCGCAGGTTGAAAAAGTAAAATTACGGTTCCTGTTTCGGGTCTGTTGGTATGCAGTTCCATAGCTAAACCGCATAAAATAGCCATATGGCCATCGTGACCGCACTTGTGAGAGATACTTTTATTGACAGAACGATGGTCAAATGTGTTTATTTCATCTATCGGCAAAGCATCAAGCTCAGCTCGAAATAAAATGGTCTTACCTGCTTTTTTCCCATGGTAAATTGCCAAAACTCCTGTTGACCCGATATTAGTTATTAGTTCATCAGGAGAATAACTTTCAAGAAAAGAAACAATCCTTTTGGCTGTATTAATTTCTTTTCCTGAAACTTCTGGATATTTATGTAATTCCTGTCGTAAAAGCGTAAGAGTAGCTAAGCTTTGGTTTAAATTTTCCATTTTGGATTATTTAATGAGACGCATTTCGAGGTATTTGTTAGTAAACCCTAGTTTTTCGTATAGTTTTTTGGCAGGATTATCTGGTTCTACATGCAACGCTATATTTCCTTCGGCAATCGAAATGGCTTTTTCCATCAGTTGCTTACCATATCCTTTTCCTCGATGGCTGTTGTCGACTGCAATGTAAACTAAGATATTCTCTGGAATAAAATCTTTCATACCTGTATTGTTTAAGATTACTATCCCAACGATTTTATTTTCATCTATCCCAATTACTATATTTCCACCTTTGTCCGGATGCATCACATAATCGATACATTTTAAGATATCAGCTATTTTATCTCCATATTCTTCGAGATGCGTAAATAAAAATTGTGCAATAACTCCGCTTGTGTATATAGGATTTGCACCTGTTGTTTGATTAATTATTGTGAATTCCATTTTGTTTAATTTTTTTATTATTGTGATATAGTGAAATTGTCAAGAACAAAATTAGGGAAACACTTAGACCATAAATATTAGCGTCTAATTGCTCAGGTAATTTTATTCCTAAAGGTAATTTATTTTTAGTAAGAATTAAAAAAATTGTGGTACTTCCGCCCAAAAGCATACTCCAGAAAGCAGCGATGGGATGACTTTTTTTCCAGAAAAGTGCACCAATTACCGGAACAAATAAACCCGAAACCATAAATGCGTAGGAGTACAGCATTAATTCTAAGACATTTTGCATTTGAGAAGCTAGTAAAATCGCAAACAAACCAACTACTAGTGTAACAATTTGCGACAAACGCAACTCTTTTTTATGCGTTAGTTCTTTTTTAGAAAATTTGGCTATAATGTCTGTGACAATATTACCAGAGGCAGCCATCAAGCAGCTGTCTGCAGTAGATAGGATCGCGGAAAAATAGGAGGATAGCATTAATCCTAAAAGCCCAACAGGCAGTATTGTTGCTAGTAGGACCGGTAAGCCCATTTCACTGTCCATTGTGCTCGCATCAGTAATACCGGCAAACATTCCTTGGCTAGCAGCAACTTTAGCAAGCATTCCTAGAATTACTCCCATAAATGCCATGATCGGCCACTCAAATGCACCCGCAATGAGCCAAGCTTTCTTCGCCTCTTTTTCTCCTTTACTAGCATAAATTCGTTGGTACAATGTCATTCCCACAAACCATATAGGAATTATTGTAACCGACCAATTTAGTATTTGATACCAATGTACATTAGTTAACGATAGATATTTTGGGTCTAATGTTGCTTTAATAGCGTCATAACCCCCTACAGCATGATAGGCAATTGGTATTCCAATAAAAACGAGACCACTAATTAGTATCAACCACTGAATTGTGTCTGTGTAAATAACGGCTTTTAAGCCACCTATTGCGGTATAGACCACAGCGATTATTCCCATTACAATCAAAGCCGTCTGTAAATTTAAACCTTCGATCGTAGCTGACGCTAATTTGGCTCCAGCCAAAACTTGCGAGCTTGTAAAGCCTACGTATCCAATAATTCCGGCCAATAAAGCCACCCTAGAATTGTAAAAGTGACCAAAAATTTGCGGAAAAGTAAAAAATTTATACTTGTGTCCTAGATGACTCACTTTTGGAATAAGAAAAACAGCACTCAACCAAGCTCCTAAAAGTCCGGTGAATAGCATCCAAGAGCCAGAAAGTCCCATGGTAAAGCCAAGTCCTCCAAGACCAATAGAAAAACCACCGCCTACATCAGTAGCGACTACTGATAAGCCAATGTGCCAACTGTTCATATTACGACCGCTTACATAAAAGTCC
>CAXBGV010000153.1:0-6943 GCA_963975235.1 uncultured Flavobacterium sp.
GTCATTTTCTGATTCTACTTCGGCCACAAAGACGTTAAATAAAGGTTGAGGACCAAAGCCATCTCGAACCAGGTCTTCGACAGTTACTAAAACCGCATCAGGCTCTTTTTCAAAAATTGCTAATTCTTGAATTAGTCCTAAAACAGCGCTCATATCTTCAGGTTGTCCTTTACGAATATTCATGTATTCTTAATTTTTATTGGTTGATAACTTAAAATAAAGCTTTTTTAAAGTAAAAAGATCTTTTTTAAGAGACAAATATACAATAGTGATAAACTAAGTAAATTTTATTGAAATCAATTTCACAAAAAACACGATATTTGTGACTTCAAACTAACTAAACTACAACGATCTCGGAATGGAAGAACGCAACAAAACCTTAGGAGAATTTATCATTGAAAACCAAAATGCCTTTCAATACTCGTCAGGTGAATTATCTAGAATCATAAACTCTATTCGTTTAGCTGCTAAAGTAGTTAACTATAAAGTAAACAAAGCAGGACTAGTCGATATCGTAGGCGCAGCAGGAGAGCAAAATATTCAAGGTGAAGATCAACAAAAATTAGACGTTTATGCTAATGAAGTTTTTATTCAAACATTAATTAATCGAGAAATTGTTTGCGGAATCGCATCTGAAGAAAATGATGAATACATAACGGTTGAGGGAAGCGATAGCAGTCACAATAATAAATATGTAGTTTTGATGGATCCCCTTGATGGATCATCAAATATTGATGTGAATGTTTCAGTTGGAACTATTTTTTCTGTCTATAGAAGGATTACACCAATAGGTACGCCAGTAACTATGGAAGATTTTTTACAACCGGGAACTAATCAAGTAGCAGCGGGTTATGTGATTTACGGTACATCGACAATGATTGTTTATACTACAGGTCACGGTGTAAATGGTTTTACGTTAAATCCGGCAATTGGAACTTTCTATCTTTCACATCCTGATATGCAGTTTTCCAAAGATGGGAATATCTACTCCATCAATGAAGGTAATTATGTGCATTTTCCACAAGGTGTAAAAAACTATATTAAATATTGCCAATCAGAAGAGGGTGACAGGCCGTATACTTCCCGTTATATAGGAAGTTTAGTATCTGATATTCACAGAAACATGATAAAAGGTGGTATTTATATTTATCCTACAAGTTCAAAAGCTCCAAAAGGTAAATTGAGGTTATTATACGAATGTAATCCGATGGCCTTTATCGTGGAACAGGCTGGAGGTAAAGCTTCGGATGGATTTGGTAGAATTATGGAAATTGAACCTAAGGAACTACACGAAAGAGTACCTTTCTTTTGTGGAAGCTACAATATGGTTGAAAAAGCCGAAGAATTTATGCTGGAAGCAAAATTAAGTAAGTACTAGATTTTTAGAACAATAAAGTCATAAAAAAAAGCTTCCGATGATTAATTGGAAGCTTTTTTTATGATTTAGTCTGCTTTTTCTACTTTCTCAATTTCCTCAATAAAAGTATCTAAGTCTGCTTTTTCATCTGCTAATGCTAATGCCTTTGTTACAATTGCATGTACTTTTTCAGCAGTGAAACCTATACCTAAACTCAATTTGTGCAACATTACCTCTTGATTGTCTCCTAAGTGGTGATCAATATTTACCATTCTAGCCAAGTCATATAGACGCTCAATTCTTTGTGTGTTTAAGTAAGGAGGGTTTATAGGGTATTTTGTAGGGTTCTCTAATATTTCTTCGTACTCTGCAGCAGAAATTTCAAGTCTAATAGCCAATTTGTCTAAAAACTCTTTTTCCTCTGGTGCAAAAATTCCGTCTGCAAGTGCTAATCTAACAATAGACGCGAAGTGACCTTTGTTTCTTTGTTTGAATTCGCTATCAAATAAATCTGAAAATGACATAGTTATTTTTTTATTTTTATCGCACAAAGATAATTCAATTTTTAAATCTTTTATTTTAAATTTTCTTTTTCTTTAAAACAAGATTTTAAGGTGGTTTTTTTGCCGTAGGATTTCATTTTGCTGCCCTGTCATTTTCAAAATAAATCGTAAGTTTACAATCCCTTTATCAATTTAATATTTTACCCATGTCGCAGTTTTGGATTTACTTTCAGATAGGATTAAAACACGTTTTAGATTTAAATGCTTATGATCATGTATTATTTTTAATAGCCCTAGCCGTTCCTTTTTCTTTCAAAGATTGGAAACGTGTGGTGTTATTAGTTTCGTTGTTTACAATTGGGCATACTTTGGCATTGATTCTTTCGGTTTTTGGGATTATTGCTGTAAAGGTTAATGTTGTCGAGTTTTTAATACCTATTACGATACTGCTAACAGCACTTTTTAATTTGTTTACCGCCGGAAAATCAAATAAAAAGGAGAGTATCAATTTAGTGTTTTTTATCACATTGTTTTTTGGAATCATTCATGGTTTAGGGTTTTCGAATTACTTTAAAACAATATTAGGAGGTACGCCCAGTTCAAAGGTATTGCCTCTTGCTGAGTTTGCACTCGGGGTCGAAGCAGCACAAATAGTTGTGGTGTTCATTGTTTTGATTTTGTCGTATATCGTGCAAACTGTATTTCGATTTTCAAAAAGAGACTGGACCTTAGTGATGTCAGCGTTTATAATAGGAGTAGTGGTGCCTTTAATCATAGAAAGTGAAATCTGGAACAGATAATAACAATGGAAGCAAAAAAATTAAACAAATACGATAAAGCTTATTTGAGAATCGCTACTGAATGGGGTGCTCTTTCCTATTGCAATCGTAAAAAAGTAGGTGCTATTATTGTAAAAGACCGCATGATAATCTCTGATGGTTATAATGGTACTCCATCTGGTTTTGAAAACTGTTGCGAGGATGAGCAGGGATTGACAAAGTGGGATGTTTTACATGCTGAGGCAAACGCTATTTTAAAAGTAGCACGATCAACTCAATCTTGCGAAGGAGCAACGCTGTACATTACGTTGTCACCTTGTAAAGAGTGCAGCAAATTAATTCACCAATCTGGAATAAAAAGAGTGGTGTACCATAACGGATATCGAGATGACTCAGGTATCCAGTTTTTAATCAAAGCAGGAGTAGAGGTGGAGCATATTCCAGAATTAAACTAGTTATGAAACTAAATGCTAAATACCTTCCTATGCTTCTTGGTGCAACACTTGCGCTGGGAATCATTATTGGTGGATGGCTCACTACTCCCCGAGAAAATAAATTTTTAAGTAATAATAATTCTAAAAATAAGCTCAACAGACTGATCGATTTTATCAACAACGATTATGTTGATAATGTTAATACAGACTCGATTGTAGATCTAACAGTAGATAAGATTTTAGGTCAATTAGACCCGCACTCTATATATGTACCTCCAACAGAACAGTCTGAAGTTGCAGAGAGTATGAAAGGCGATTTTGTAGGTATTGGCGTTAGTTTTTATATGTATAAAGATTCAGTTGCTATTATAAAACCTGTTGCTAATGGGCCTTCGGCAAAAGCTGGAATTAAAGCAGGCGATAGGATTTTATACGCAGATAAAACAAAACTTTTTGGTCGTAAGTTGCCTGCAGACAGTTTGTTTTCTAAGTTAAAAGGATCGAAAGGATCAGAGGTACAACTTGTTATTTATCGAAAATCAGAAAACAAAAGACTAACACTTAAGATAAAACGAGACGTTATTCCGCTCTTTAGCGTAGATGCTTCTTTGATGCTAGATAAAGCTACGGGATACATTAAAATTAATCGTTTTGCCGAGACTACTTTGTCTGAATTTAGAAAAGCTTTGTTGCAACTCAAAAAACAAGGTGCAAAAGCGCTTGTTATTGATCTTCGTGATAATGGAGGAGGCTACATGGAGGAGGCTATTGCTATTGCAGATGAACTTTTAAGTAATAAGAAGCTGATTGTTTTTACAAAAAACAAAAAAGGAAATATTCAAAAAACATACGCAACCGAAAAAGGAAACTTTCAAACTGGTAAAGTATATGTTTTAATGAACGAAAATAGTGCTTCGGCAAGTGAAATCCTTGCGGGAGCAATTCAGGATAATGATCGGGGAACAATTGTAGGTCGTCGTTCTTTTGGGAAAGGCTTGGTGCAGCGAGAAATGAATTTTGAAGATGGTTCAGCGGTTCGATTAACTGTCGCTAGGTATTTTACTCCAACAGGAAGATCGATCCAGAAACCGTACACTAAGGGCGATGGTGAATCATATTTAAAAGAGTCGGAATCGCGTTTCGAAAGCGGTGAACTATATGAAAAAGATAGTATTAAGGTTGCAGATAGTTTAAAGTTCAAAACTCCAAAAGGGAAAATTGTGTACGGCGGTGGTGGTATTGTCCCGGACTTGTTTATTCCGTTGCAATTAGAGCATGGCAACGAGAATTTAGTTTATATGATGCAATCTGCGCTTGTAGGTAACTTTGTTTTTGAACATATAGACCATGATCGAAACGCTTTTAAGCAAATTACTTTCGCTGATTTTCTGGTTAAGATGAATAAAACAGAAGTGTATTTTAATAGTTTTCAAAAATTTCTAATCAAAACTGGACTCGATGTTAAACTAGCAAATAATAAAGAAATTGTAAAGCGATACTTAAAGGCTGAATTTGCGCGTCAATTATTTGGAGAGACTAAATATTATCAAATTGTTTTAAAGGAGGACGCTATGATAAAAGCAGTTCTCAGGTAAAAACAACTTTTAGTTTACACATAGGAATCGACTGTAGAAGGTGTCAGATTTTTAAAAACAGGTTGATTGTTATCACGTACCAAGGCAAACCAATGGTATTACAATGTTGTTTGCGAAAAAAGAATGTAATAAATTGAGCCTAGCAAGTGGTTTAAAGGATCGTTCTGTAAACCGTGGCTACACTTAGTTTATAGTTTGTTATTCATTTTCTCCTCTATTTTCTTAGAAGTTTTAAAAATCAAAAGAATAAGAACCGCACAGAAAGATGCTGCAATGCCAATAAAAGCAACAACGCTATCTCCTTTAAATGGGTTTTTAAAATCAAGTAGAGTGATGTTGAAAATTATTAGGGCTACTGCCAATACTACTAATACGTTTGTAAAAATTTTCATAAGAAGTTTTATTATAGGTTATAATTGGTTTGAGCCAGGACGCCACTTTATCTGAGATCTAGCGATCAGCCACACACTAAATTATGGCGTAAATTTATAAAAAAATCCTTTATACAAACAAACCTTTAACATTAGCCGCAAATAATTTAACAGCAATAGCGAGTAATACCACACCAAAAGTCTTTCTAATCACTCCTAAACCATTTTCGCCTAACATTCGTTCGATTTTAGAGGATGATTTTAATACGATGTACACAAGAATGATATTAAGAACGATGGCGATAATAATATTGATGGTGTGAAACTGTGATTTCAAGGATAACAAAGTAGTCATAGTTCCTGCCCCAGCAATCAGAGGAAATGCTAGTGGTACAATAGAAGCAGAGCTGGCCTCTTCATCCTTGTAAATTCGGATTCCTAAAATCATTTCGAGTGCCAGAAAAAAGAGAACAAAAGCACCAGCTACTGCAAATGAGGCAACGTCGATACCAATTAATTTAAGAATTTCCTCCCCTACGAATAGGAAAACTATCATGATTGCACCAGAGGTAACAGAAGCTTTCCCAGACTCTAAGTGGCCAAATTTTGAACGTAAATCAATAATGATAGGAATAGATCCAATAATGTCGATTACTGCAAAAAGCACCATTCCTACAGTAATTATTTCTCTTAAATCGAATTGCATAACTAAAAATTTAGCCGCAAAGGTAAGCTAAAAGGCTTTGATTTTAATCAAATAGAACCAAGCTATACTACTTATACTCTTGTGGAATAAGTCTAGCTAGCTGCGAATGCATTTTTTGTTTCCAACTTCTGCCTTTGTTTAACTATCTTTGCGCAATAATAATTTAGTACCCCAATAGCATGTTTCAGTTAGGAAAAACCATAGTTTCAGAAGATATTTTAAGTAAAGATTTTGTGTGTAATTTATCTGCTTGCCATGGCGCTTGTTGCGTAGATGGAGATGCTGGAGCTCCATTGACTCTAGAAGAAACGAAAATTTTAGAAGATATTTATCCTAAGGTAAAACCGTTTTTACGTAAGGAGGGTATCGCTGCTATAGAAGCGCAAGGGAATTGGACAACGGGAACAGATGGCGATTTAGAAACGCCATTAATTGATAATAAAGATTGTGCTTACGTAATATTTGATGGTAAAACTGCGCTTTGCGGAATAGAACAGGCCTATAATCAAGGAATAGTAGACTGGAAAAAACCTGTTTCTTGTCATCTTTATCCTATTCGTGTAAAAGATTATACGGAGTTTGCAGCTGTAAATTATGACAAATGGGACATTTGTGACGCTGCCTGCTCTTTAGGTCAAGAGCTTGAGGTGCCTGTGTATAAATTTGTTAAAGAAGCCTTGATAAGAAGGTTTGGTGAAGACTGGTATTTAGAGCTTGAAAAGGTGGCTGAAGAGCTGAAAAAATAATTAAAAAAATAAGTGTTTTTTACTTGCTACTTGTTTAATAAATCCTATATTTTACGGCACTTGCCGACTTTTATTTAAGTATAAAACATTGATTTTTAAGTTTTTGTATTTTTGGTTGTAAAAAGACCCTTTTTTAACCTTTGTTAAAAACTAGGGCATATTGTGGATAAGTTTGACTTTCAATTCCGGCAATATTTCACAATCTTTGTAATTCGCAAAATGCACCTTATTTTGCTGAATTTTCACAATAAAAAACAACAACACAATGTCGCAAATAGAACCAATTTTACAAGAGAATAAGAACCGTTTTGTTATTTTTCCAATTAAACATCATGATATTTGGGAATGGTACAAGAAGATGGAGGCTAGTTTTTGGACTGCCGAAGAAATCGACCTTTCACAAGATTTAAATGACTGGAATAATAAGTTAAGCGAAGAAGAGAAATATTTTA
>CAXBGV010000154.1:0-6911 GCA_963975235.1 uncultured Flavobacterium sp.
TCATTATTAAAAATTTAACTTTCAATCAATTAATAGTACCTTTGCACCTCAATTAATAAAAATGAGATTACACAGAAATTTAGTTTATACTACCATTGACTCCTTGAATGCAATATTTAATGAAGGAGAATATGCAGATAAAGTGGTGGCAAGAGCCCTAAAAAAAGACAAGCGTTGGGGAAGTTCTGACAGGAAATTTGTCGCTGAAACAATTTACGAAATCGTGAGATGGAAAAGATTATACAGCGAAATAGCAGAGGTAAAAGAGCCATTTGACAGAGACAATCTTTGGAGAATGTTTTCAGTATGGGCTGTTCTTAGAGGTTATCCAATTCCTGATTGGAGACAACTAGAAGGGACACCGGAACGAAAAATCAAAGGACGTTTTGACGAATTATCAAAAGTAAGAGCACTAAAAGAATCTATTCCTGATTGGATGGATGAATTAGGTGTAAAAGAACTAGGCGAAAAAGTTTGGGCACAAGAAATAACCGCCCAAAATCAGCCCGCTAAAGTAATTTTAAGAGTAAATACACTTAAGACTACCAAGGAAACACTAAGAGCTATCTTAATGGACTTGGATATAGATACAGAATACTTAAAAGATCAACCAGACGCATTGGTACTAAAAGAGAGAGCTAATGTTTTTATGACTGATGCTTTTAAACAAGGATTTTTTGAAGTTCAAGATGCCAATTCTCAACTTGTTGCCGCATTCCTAGATGTTAAGCCAGGAATGAGAGTTGTTGATACTTGTGCAGGTGCAGGTGGAAAAACTTTACACATTGCAGCTTTGATGGAAAACAAAGGGCAATTAATTGCTATGGATTTATACGAAAGTAAATTAAAGCAATTAAAAATAAGAGCAAAACGTGATGGCGCGTTTAATATTGAGTACCGCATTATCGACACTACCAAAGTGATTAAAAAACTGCATGAAAAAGCAGATCGTGTTTTGATTGATGCTCCATGTAGCGGACTTGGAGTTTTAAAAAGAAATCCTGATGCAAAATGGAAACTTAGACCTGAGTTTATTGATAACATTCGTAAAGTACAATCAGAAGTTCTAGAAAATTACTCAAAAATTGTTAAGCCAGGTGGTAAACTAGTTTATGCAACTTGTTCTATACTACCATCTGAAAATCAAGATCAAGTTGCTCGTTTTTTAACAACTGATATTGGTAAACAATTTACTTTCATAAAGGATCAAAAAATATTGGCCTCAGAATCTGGATTTGATGGTTTTTACATGGCTCTTTTAGAACGTAAAGAAGGTACCGAAAAACCTAAGAAAGTTAAATTTACAGAAGAAATTCCAGAAAAGGAATAACCCTAAAAAGGTGATAATAGTAAAAAACCTCGATATTAGCTGAGCTAGTATCGAGGTTTTTTAGTGAAACTTAACTGCGAACTTACAGTTCGAAGAAAAGATATTTTTATATTAGTCGTTCATAGAAATTAAGAACTCTTCATTGTTCCTTGTTTTCTTAAAACGATCATTTATAAAATCCATTGCTTCAACAGGATTCATATCAGAAAGGTATTTTCTCATAATCCACATGCGTTGCAGCGTTTTTTGATCTAATAATAAGTCATCGCGTCTCGTACTCGATGATGTCAAGTCAATAGCTGGGAAAATACGTTTATTTGCAATTTTTCTATCGAGCTGCAGTTCCATATTACCAGTACCTTTAAATTCTTCAAAGATAACTTCGTCCATTTTAGAACCCGTTTCTGTCAATGCAGTAGCGATAATACTTAATGAACCACCATTTTCAACATTACGTGCCGCTCCAAAAAAGCGTTTTGGTTTTTGAAGTGCATTTGCATCTACTCCACCACTTAATACTTTTCCTGATGCAGGTTGCACTGTATTGTAAGCTCTTGCCAAACGAGTAATAGAATCTAGTAGTATAACAACGTCATGACCACACTCTACTAAACGTTTTGCTTTTTCCAGAACAATATTAGCAATCTTTACATGTTCTTGTGGTTCTCTATCAAATGTTGAGGCGATTACTTCTCCACGTACACTGCGTTGCATATCGGTAACCTCTTCAGGTCGTTCATCGATCAATAAAACTATTAAGTAAACCTCTGGATGATTAGCCGCAATTGCATTGGCGATTTCCTTTAGCAACATCGTTTTACCTGTTTTTGGTTGTGCAACGATCATACCACGTTGTCCTTTACCGATAGGAGAAAACAAATCTATAATACGAGTCGAAATTGTACTTTGCTTGTCAGCTAACTTAAATTTTTCAGAAGGAAAAACTGGTGTTAAATGTTCAAATGACACACGGTCACGCACTACTTGAGGATCGTGTCCGTTAATTTTTAAAACACGTACTAAAGGAAAAAATTTCTCTCCCTCTTTTGGAGGACGAACCACTCCTTTTACGGTATCTCCCGTCTTTAAACCAAACAATCTAATTTGAGAGGTCGATAAATAAATATCATCAGGAGATGCTAAATAATTATAATCCGAAGAGCGTAAGAAACCGTAACCATCAGCCATCATTTCTAAGACTCCTTCACTCTCTATGATACCATCAAATTCAAAATCCGAATGACTAAAATTATTTTTTTTATTCTTAAAATTAGGATTTTGATTCTGTTGGTTTTGTTTGTTCAGTTGATTAGGATTAATCTTCTTAGTTGGCACCACTTTTTCAATAACTTCAGCGGCAGCATCAGCCTCATTGTCAATACTTTTAGTTTCAACTGGAGTTACATCCTCTTTCTTCACACTTTCTTTAGCCTCTTCTTTATCTTTTTTCGCAGCTAATTTTTTCTCGTAAGCTGACTTACTAAACTTTATAATTTTAGCTGGTTTCTTTTCTATTGCTTTTTGTTCTACACCTTCATTAGGACTAGTTACTGATTCCGTAGGCAAGTCTATAGTAGTTTGAACCGCTTCTGGCGCGGTTATAGCATCTACTATTTTTGAAGCTTTTTGGATCGCTACTTTTTTCACAGGAACAATTCGAGCACGTTTAGGCTTATCATCCCCATCAACTACTGCATTGTCTGAAGATTTAGATTCAGCTGCGGCCGCCTGATGTTCTAAAATATGACCAATTAAGGTTTCTTTTTTGACACCATTAAACTTTATTGTTTTTGCTAATTTAGCTATATCTTGAAGCTCAGTAAGCTTCATTTCCTTTAATGAAGAAATGTCAAACATGAATGTTCTATGAGTTTAATTAATTTGGTAATACTATGAAAAGATTGGTAGTACTATTATGATTTGAATTGACCGCAGTATGAAGTGCTTACGGTATTGTGTTGCAATAATACGAATAAAATTTAATGATACAATAGTATTTTTAAAAAAGAAAATATATTTTTGTAAAACAATAAGAACAAAATGATACAAAGAATACAAACCATATATTTGTTACTTGCATTTGCAGCAACCGGAATTTTACCCTTTGTTTTGCCGTTATGGACGATGAACGATGCTAAGGACTTCTTTTTCATGTATGATCAAGTATACGTAATTTTATTTGGTTTAAGCACATCATTAACTGTGTGGAGTATCGTTTCCTACAATAAGAGACAAAATCAATTCGTCATTGGCAGATTGAACATAATATTAAATTTGATTTTATTGGGATTGTTTGTATATCGTTCACTAAATTTATCTGGAGAGACAGTGTTAGTCTCTGAGAAAGGTATTGGGATGTTTCTACCTATCGTAGCGATCGTATTTTTAGTATTAGCTAACAAAGCGATCAAGAAGGATGAAGATCTTGTAAAATCTGTGGACAGGTTGAGGTAAACCTATAATTTTAATTTATTAGTGCGAGAGAAACCCGAAAGTAAAATTTCGGGTTTTTTTATTTAACATGTTTTTTTTTTAATAAAGTGTAATGAAGTCAATTCAGTTATTTTTTATAAATTTGACTTGACTTAATTAACCATGAAAGAAATAATTCGAATTCATCTTGCTGATGATCACCAAGTCCTTATAGATGGTATGCGAACACTATTGCATACAATTCCCAACTACCAAGTAGTAGGATGTTCACAAAACGGAACCAACATTTATGCAGAAGTTCTTGAAAACAAAACAAACATTCTCGTTTTAGACATCAGTATGCCTGAAAAAGACGGTATCGAAGTCATCAAAGAGTTTGCGAGAAAAGGATTTCCTTGTAAAGTAATCGTACTATCTAGCTATGATGATGTAAAAATTATACAAGAAGTGATGAAACTTGGCGCAAGTGGTTACTTAACTAAGCAATGTGCCGGAGAAAACATAGTCGAAGCGATACAAATGGTATCTAATGGTGAAGAGTATTTTTGCAACAGCGTACGCGAAAAAATATTTAGCACTGCAACTGAAAACATCGAGAAGTTAAATAAAACCAAAACTGATACAAACATCTTATTGTCTGGTCGCGAAATCGAAATTATTACCCTTATCGCTTTAGAATTTAGTGGGAAAGAAATTAGTGAGCGCTTGTTTATAAGCACTAATACAGTAGAGACACATCGTAAAAACATAATGAAAAAACTCAAGGCTAAAAACTCGATAAGCCTTGTAAAATATGCAATGAAACACAAATTTATAAAAGCGTAATCCAAATTTTTATTGCATGAATTGCTCCCGATTTTTATTATTTACTGCTTTGTTGCTCCAATTTGGCACATCTGCCCTCTCCCAACCAAACCAAATTTCTAACAAGGAAATTACAAAACTTTCCAATGAGGCCACTATCCTCATGCGCAACGAAAAATATGAACAATCTTTAATAAAAGGACGAATCGCTCTAAAATACGCAATAGCCTCTGAAGATGATAATCTAATAGCAACTGCCTACAATATAATTGGTGCCAATTTTGATGAACTTTCAGAATACGACAAAGCCTTTTATTATTACAAAAAAGGACTTGTATTTGCCGAAAGAACGACTAACCACCAGCTAAAAAATTGGCTACACAATAACTTGGGTAATATTTATTGTTTTGACAAAAAGGAATATGAAACCGGAATTAAATATTATCAAAAGTCGTTGGAATACAGCTCCAAAATACATGATTCTACTGAAATTGTCTTTACTAAACTAAACATCGCTTGGGCTTATTTTGATGTTGGCAAATTCGATGAAGGAGCTCCTTACTTGCTGTTTGTTAATAAATTTCACCCTAAATTTGGTGATACATCAACCATCGTAGCGCTCAAAATGCTAAACGGAATGTATTACAATCATATCAACGACAATGAAAAAACAATCTCCTACTTTGAAGACGCAATTCAATTGGGTAACAAATACGATGAAAAATCTGATTTATCCTACTCCCATTTAGAATATTCTAAATTTTTATTTAAAAAAGGACAGCACAAAAAGGCGTATCAACATTTAGCGGCCTACAATACTTTAAACGAAGAGTTAAATTACGCTGCAAAACTAAAAAAAATAAATGTAGCGGGAATTAATCTACAAATAGATGAGTACAAAAGAGAAATTGATAATATTGCCACCAAATACAAGTCGAAGGAGCAGCTTTTAGTTGAAACACAGTTAAAAAACAAGCGCATCAGTATTTTAATTATCA
Source organism: uncultured Flavobacterium sp. (assembly GCA_963975235.1). Classification (GTDB taxonomy): domain Bacteria; phylum Bacteroidota; class Bacteroidia; order Flavobacteriales; family Flavobacteriaceae; genus Flavobacterium. The sequence goes on from CAXBGV010000154.1 coordinate 5,566, forward strand.
CAGCTTTACTGCTTATTATCATACTACTTTATCTCTATTTTGAAATTACGAAGCTAAAACAAAAAAATAAAATAAAAGATATCCAGAGTAAAGTCCAACAAAATATCATCAATGCCTCAATTGACGGACAAGAAATGGAGCGAAAAAGAATTGCCTCTTTTTTGCACGACAACATCAGTGCATTGCTTTCATCTGCTGGCTTGCACCTCAATGTTTTTAGTACAATCACTAAAATAGAATCCGAGGAGATAGCAAAAACAAAAGCCATCCTTAATGATGCCCACGAGAAGGTCCGCGATCTTTCACACCAATTATTACCCTCGCTATTAGCACGATTTGGATTGTTTTTTGCACTACAGGATTTGTGCGAAAAAAACTCGAATGCAACTATACGTTTTGAATACGAAAGTACTATTGATGTTAAAACTAGGTACCAAGAGGAGTTCGAAATGAAAATATACTTCACCATTACAGAGCTACTTAATAATGTTATGAAGCACAGTCATGCGACTTTAGCAAACCTACATATATTAGAACAAAATCAAGAGCTCATTATTACTTTGACAGATAACGGAACAGGTTTTGATACCAGAGATGTGCGCGCTATAGAAGGTTTTGGTCTTAACCGAATAAAAGCTAGAATTAGAGGTTTTAAAGGCCAATTTATTATAAAATCAGGCCCTACTAACGGAACACATATTACTATTATCACACCTATTCGCTACAAAAAGGATTAGGCTTTTTTATCTATTTCGATAATTTCGAGTTCCTTAATTTTATCGCCATCAATTACAAAACGTAACATCGTGCGTACCTGATGAAAACCGCTTTTACCACAAGCGCCCGGATTCATGTGCAAAAAGTTATTTTTCTTATCAAACATCACCTTCAAAATATGGGAGTGACCGCAAATAAACAATTGTGGCGGATTGTTCTCCAACTCGCTTTTTATTTTAGGATTGTATTTCCCAGGATAGCCTCCAATGTGTGTGATCCACACATCGACACCTTCACACAAAAACCTATTGTTTAGTGGGAACTCTAATCTCGCTTTATCATCGTCGATATTCCCATAAACAGCCCGCAAGGGTTTCATTTTTTTCAAAGTATCTGTAACCAATAAATCCCCAATATCTCCTGCGTGCCAGACCTCATCAGCCTGTGCCACATACTTCATAATTGTGACGTCTATATGACTATGTGTGTCTGAGAGCAAAAGTATTTTTTTCATAAGAGTAGGCTGCAAATTTCTTTTAGGAGCTATTTCCTGCTATTCGTTACAATCCACGCAAAAAAGCGTGGGATTTTCACTGCTATCAGGGCTAGGGCATTTCGGTAAAATTAAA
>CAXBGV010000155.1:0-6868 GCA_963975235.1 uncultured Flavobacterium sp.
TCTCTCTCTTAATGACTTTAGTTATCTACCCAATCTCTGGTAGTTGGGTATGGAACGCAGGAGGATGGCTTGCTCAATTAGGATTTACTGACTTTGCTGGATCTACGGTAGTACATTCATTAGGAGGTTGGGCCTCACTGGTTGCAGCTGTTATGGTTGGACCAAGAATTGGCAAATACAATTCTGACGGAACAACAAACGCAATACAAGGCCATAGCTTAATGTTAGGTGCATTAGGTGTATTCATCTTATGGATGGGATGGTTTGGTTTTAATCCAGGATCACAATTAGCTATTTCCGGTGACAATGCCATAGCCGTAGCTGGAATATTTATAACAACTAACTTAGCGGCGGCTTCAGGTGCAATAGCAGCAATGTTCTTAACTTGGATGATCTATAAAAAACCAGATATTTCAATGACCTTAAACGGAGTTTTAGCGGGTCTTGTAGGAGTAACTGCAGGCTGTGCTGCAGTAAGTCCAGCAGGTGCATTTGCTATTGGAATTATTTGCGGAATTGCTGTAGTATTTTCGATCGAATTTATTGACAAAAAACTTAAAATTGACGATCCTGTCGGGGCGATATCAGTGCATGGTGTATGTGGTGCATTAGGAACATTATTAGTTGGAATTTTTGCTACTGATGGCGGTCTACTTTACGGCGGCGGTTTCGAAAAATTAGGTGTACAAGCTATCGGTGTTTTCTCTATCGCAGCGTGGGCAATAGCAACTTCATTCGTTGTGCTTTTTGTGCTGAAAAAAACAATGGGGCTAAGAGTCACTAAAGAAGAAGAAATCGACGGACTTGATATTCATGAACACGGAACCAATTGCTACAATGACTAAATACATTTTTTAGTGGCAATTATTAGCTACCCAAAAATAGCTTCATTTGCGATATAAATTGTTTATGATCATTTTTTGAAACAATAAAAACTAACCACTATAAGCCCATGACAAATATTTTTTTGTCATGGGCTTTTTTACCCTTCGTAACTACCGTAATAATACCTTACTAGAGATTACGTACATGAACATTTACATCATCAGTACTTATAAAAGAAAACGCTGCTCCTGCCTTTGTTTTTCATCAAACACACTCTTCTATTTAACACTGCTAAACATCTGTGTCAAAATAAAAGATAAGAAATGAAAACAAAGAATAAATAATCGTCAGCGTTAATTCGGATGAATTAAAGGATAATTTCAAGATTTTTTGATGACTTAATAAGAATTTAAAATAACAAAAGTGAAAAATTTCAATGATTTCATCTTTTTATATCGTAATATTGCAATATACTTATACAACATGGGGATTACGAAATCAGAAAATTTTACTTTGGAGCAAAACGATTTAGCAACTTTGGCGAAAGCCCTTGGACATCCTGCTAGAATTGCTATAATACAATATTTAATTAAAGTAAACAGTTGCATATGCGGTGACATTGTAAATGAACTACCACTCTCACAACCTACTGTATCGCAACACTTAAAAGAATTAAAAACCGCAGGACTAATAAAAGGTACTATAGAAGGAAATGCAATTTGCTACTGCTTGAATGAAGAAGGATTTAAGAAAATAGAACAATTATTTCTCTCGATAAACACCTATTTTACTCAAGCAAACAACAACTGCTGCTAACTGCTAAAACAAAAACAATTATGAAACTATCTGAAATTAAAACAGTACTTGCTACATTAGACAATGTAACTTTCCAATTACCAAACGGAACTTTTGTCCCAGAACATTTTCATGTTACTGAAGTTGGACTAATCACAAAAAACTTTATTGACTGTGGCGGAAAAGTTCGTAAAGAGACAATCATAAACTTTCAATTATGGAATGCAAATGACTTAGACCACCGCTTAAAACCAAAAAAATTAATGAATATCATTTCGTTATCCGAACGAACTTTAGGTATTTTAGATGATGAAATAGAAGTAGAATACCAATCAGAAACTATTGGAAAATACAACTTGGAATTTAATGGCAAAAACTTTGTACTTCTCAATAAAATGACTGCATGTCTAGCCGAGGATCAATGCGGAATACCACAAAAGCAACTAGAAACTGATTCAACTTTAAAATCAGAGAATGTTTGTACTCCAGGCGGAGGTTGTTGCTAATCTAAATTACAATCATATGAACAGTAAAGATAAATTATTCCATGATATTACACTGGAAATCCAGTCAATACAAACTGGTTCCCTACCATCTAGCCGTACATCTGCATTAGAACCTTTGATTGCTTATATTCAAGATAAAAAAAATCACAATGAACCAATTAGATTAAACTTTATATGTACCCATAATTCACGTAGAAGTCACTTAGCACAAATATGGGCACAAGTCGCTGCTAGGTATTACGGTATATCAAACGTGACATGCTACTCTGGAGGTACCGAAACCACCGCTTTGTTTCCTACTGTAGCGGCTACATTGCGAAAAAATGGCTTTAAAATCGAATCTCTTACAACTGGCGATAATCCAATATACAGTATTAAGTATAGTAATAATGACCATCCGATTATAGGTTTTTCAAAAAAATACGATCATAGTTTTAACCCAGCAGATGAATTTGCTGCAATCCTAACTTGCTCAAGTGCAGACGAAGGTTGCCCTTTTATTGCTGGTGCAGAAAAACGCATACCAATCCCTTTTGATGATCCTAAAGCCTACGATAATACACCTTTACAAACAGAAAAATACAAGGAACGAAGCAGAGACATCGCGCTATCGTTATTATATGTATTCTCTAAAATAAATAAAACCTATGGCTATAAATAATTGCGCTCCCGCTCTTAAACGCAAAAAGCTAAGTTCCTTAGACCGATACCTAACCCTATGGATTTTCCTTGCTATGCTTGCAGGGATAGCCATCGCTAACTTTATACCTTCAAGCGCTAACTTTATTAAGTCGTTTTCTAGCGGTACAACAAATATACCCCTTGCAATTGGCCTAATTTTAATGATGTATCCACCATTAGCAAAAGTCAAATACGAACAAATGGGTGAAGTTTTTAGAGATTTTAAAATTTTATCAGCTTCCCTATTACTCAATTGGATAATTGGACCTTTTATCATGTTTTTTCTTGCCCTTTATTTTCTTCATGATTATCCTGAATATATGATCGGTGTTATTTTAATTGGTCTAGCACGTTGCATTGCAATGGTTGTTGTTTGGAATGATCTCGCTGATGGCAATAGAGAATATGCTGCAGGTCTAATCGCTCTAAATAGTATTTTTCAAGTCCTACTATACAGTGTTTATGCCTATTTTTTTATCACTATTTTACCACCATTCTTTGGCTTTAGCGGTTTTGAGGTAAACATTAGCATTATCGAAATCGCATCAAGCGTAGGCGTATATTTAGGCATACCTTTTTTATTAGGAATTGTCAGTAGGTACACCTTACTCTACTTAAAGGGTGAACAATGGTTTAGTACTAAATTTATCCCTTTTATCTCTCCTATTACCTTGGTGGCACTATTATTCACCATTATACTCATGTTTAGTCTTAAAGGTGCTTTGATCATTCAAATCCCGTTTGATGTAGTTCGAATAGCAATTCCACTTGTGTTGTATTTCGTATTTATGTTTGTACTTAGTTTTTTTATTGGTAAATATTTTGGTGCTGATTATTCAAAAAGTGCTGCGATTGCATTTACTGCAACAGGAAATAATTTTGAACTAGCAATTGCTGTAGCTATCGGCGTGTTTGGTATTAATAGTGGTCAAGCATTCGCCGGAGTAATTGGCCCTTTAGTAGAGGTACCCGCTCTAATAGCTTTAGTAAACGTTGCTTTTTGGTTTCGGAAAAAATATTATTATACTAGTTTAAAAAACAAGCATGTGCCAGATGAGAAGAAAAACAAAACTACTTTTGTTTAATAAAATGTTAAAATAATTAAACAAACAAAATATATGTGTATATTTGACCATCTTAATTTAATTAACCATAAAACATTAACAATGACAGTAGTAAAAACAATTAGCACCTTTTTGTTATTAGGAGTAATCGCAACTTCTTGTGGAGACAAAAAGAAATCAGAATCAACAGAAATGACAGACACAACAGCAGTAGCGATGGACACTACAGTTGTAGTTGAAACACCAAACATTGTAGGTGTAGCAGCTGGAAACGAAGATTTCTCTACTCTTGTTGCAGCAGTAAAAGCTGCAAACTTAGTAGAAACACTAAGCAGCGAAGGCCCATTTACAGTTTTTGCACCAAACAATGCAGCTTTTGCAAAGCTTCCAGCAGGAACAGTTGACACATTATTAAAACCAGAAAATTTAGAAAAATTAAAATCAGTTTTAACATACCACGTGGTAGCTGGTAAATTTGATGCAGCAGCAGTGACGGATGCCATTACAAAAAACAATGGAAAATACACCGTAACTACTGTTCAAGGTGGTACAATAGTATTAAGCTTAAAAGATGGAAAAGTTGTATTAACTGACGCCAACGGTGGAACAGCAACTGTAATTCTTGCTGACGTAGCAGCATCAAATGGTGTAATTCACGCTATTGATACCGTTGTTATGCCAAAATAAGAAATGAAGGTAGGATAACAATCTCTGCTTATTTCAAAAAGCCGTCTCAAAACTGAGGCGGTTTTTTTGTACCATATACCTTTGTAGTAATCATTAGATTCTAAAGCTTAACAGTAAATAAAAATAGAGTATTATTGTGTTAACTTTTAACCTCTCCATAGAACAAATGAACATAGAAGACATCATAGGACAATTTGCTATCTCAGGGACCAACCAAGACAGCGAACATAGTAGTTATGCCGGTTCACTAACGTTATCGCTCGACCACAACAATAAGATCTTGGCTAATTGGATTATAAGTGACGATCAAATTCAAAAAGGCAGCGGCTTTTTTAGAGATAATATTTTAGTTATTAACTTTAGTTATCAAGGTGAAAATAACATGATTTACAAAGGTGTAGCGGTTTACCGTTGTATTACGCCTGACGTTTTAGACGGTTTCTGGTCTGAAAAACATGCTAACCCATTATATCTTGGAACAGAACGTTGTATACGAACTACAACTTTGAAAAACTAAAAAGTTAATAGTAACTAAACAACAAATAATTAACTACAATAACACGTTTAGTTCAAGTACAATTACCCCATAAAAAATACTGAAGATAAGATAGAATGCTACTTATTGCTAAGTTTCTGCTATTAAGGCTTGCATTGCTATCTTATTTTTTAGGTTGATCCAAAATTGTTTTACTACTTTTACAGCTATAAAATCAACAATTATGTCAACCGCAAAAAAAGATTACAAGAGAATCACCACAAAATCATTGATAGAAATGAAAGCCAATGGCGAAAAAATATCAATGTTGACGGCCTATGATTATACAATGGCAAAAATCGTAGATACTGCCGGCATAGATGTAATACTCGTGGGAGATTCAGCTAGTAATGTGATGGCAGGACATGAAACAACTTTACCAATTACCCTAGATCAGATGATCTACCATGCTTCATCAGTTGTTAGAGCTATAGAAAGAGCACTAGTTGTAGTCGACTTGCCGTTTGGAAGTTACCAATCTGACCCAAAAGAAGCCTTACGATCTTCAATTAGAATCATGAAAGAAAGTGGTGGCCATGCAGTAAAATTAGAAGGTGGAAAAGAAATAAAAGAATCGATTAAGAAGATATTAAACGCAGGAATACCTGTAATGGGACATTTAGGCTTGACGCCGCAATCTATATATAAATTTGGTACATACACAGTACGTGCTAAGGAAGAAGAAGAAGCTGATAAATTAATTGAAGATGCAAAATTACTAGAAAGACTAGGTTGTTTTGCACTAGTTTTAGAAAAGATACCCGCACATCTTGCAGAAAAAGTAGCAAAAAGTATTTCAATTCCTGTTATTGGAATAGGTGCAGGCGGTGGTGTTGATGGTCAAGTACTTGTAATTCATGACATGCTTGGAATGAACAATGAATTTAGCCCTCGTTTCCTAAGAAGGTATATGAATTTGTACGACGGAATGACAACTGCAATTGGACAGTATGTTGCTGATGTAAAATCAAGTGATTTCCCAAATGATAAGGAACAATATTAAGATAGGGATCAAAACATGTTCTCTCGTCAAATTATTTACCAAAAAGTAGTTGGTTACAAGCAATTATGGATACAAAAAGACAATATCAATAAATCAAACTAGTAGTCTGAGGTTTTTTAATGTAGTGTCACGCACGTGCGCAATTTTTACATTTTCTACAGTAACTCTCTTAATAGTACTGCATTTACGCTCTTAGTTTACAACTTAAAAGGAGGTTTAGTGAGTTTTTGACGAAATAATATATTCATTTTAAAACCTATCCATACATAGAAAGTTGACTTATTTTACCTGTAGCAAATCAGGCCGCAAGTTTATAAATTAGATCGATGTAAATAAATACGTCTGATCACTCAATTCTAGTTAGAAAACAATTATCATGATGGACTGTAAGTGAATAATGATTGATATTAAAAGTTAAAACACTATTACTCTTCAAAGAATTGAAGCACAAAAAATTTTCTATCAAAAGAAAGGATTATAAAAGGCTATGAAAGAACTATCAAATAAATCAAATCTACAAGTCCTTCATGAAGACAACCATATTATCGTTGTAAACAAGCGTGTAGGTGATATTGTTCAGGGAGATAAAACAGGCGACAAACCGCTTAGTGAGGTGGTAAAAGAATATATTAAAGATAAATACAACAAGCCTGGAGAAGTTTTTCTTGGTGTAGTACATCGTTTAGACAGACCCACAACAGGAATTGTTGTTTTTGCAAGGACTACTAAGGCATTGCAACGGTTGAATGAGCTATTTAAAAATAGAGAAACT
>CAXBGV010000156.1:0-6835 GCA_963975235.1 uncultured Flavobacterium sp.
TGAAAAATTATTGAATAATTACATCACAGCAACAGAGAGGTATTCAAGACCGCCAGCTCGTTACACTGAGGCATCATTGGTAAAAAAATTAGAAGAGTTAGGTATTGGTCGTCCGTCTACTTATGCGCCAACAATTTCTACGATTATCAATAGAAATTATGTCGAAAAAGGAAACCTTGACGGTCAAGAACGTAATTATACGCAGCTTACTTTACAAGCTAACAAGGTAGGAGAGAAGTTGCTTAAAGAGAATACAGGTTCTGATAAAGGAAAATTGGTACCAACAGATATTGGTACAATTGTAACCGATTTCTTGGTTAAGAATTTCGGAAATATATTAGATTACAACTTCACTGCAAAAGTAGAGCAAGATTTTGATGAAATTGCCGAAGGTAATGTAGACTGGTCAGTAATGATGAAGGAATTTTACGATCAGTTTCATCCTACTGTTAAAGATGTTGAAGCAAATGCCGAAAGAGAAAGTGGGGAACGTATTCTTGGTACTGATCCTGCATCGGGTAAACCGGTATCTGTACGTTTAGGTAAATTTGGTCCTATGGCTCAGATTGGAGATGCTGAGGACGAGGAGAAAAAGTTTGCCAGTCTAATGAATGAGCAAAACATTGGTACAATTACACTTGAGGAAGCGTTAAATCTATTTTTATTACCCAAAAATCTAGGAGAATATAAGGAAGCTGAAGTGGAAGTAAGTAATGGTCGTTACGGTCCATACATACGTCACGGAGCTGCTTTTATTTCTTTACCAAGAGGAGAGAATCCTTTGGATGTAGATTTTGATCGTGCCAAAGAGTTAATCGACGAGAAGGCACTTGCCGATGCGCCTATAGCTGTATACAAAGGTGAAGGAGTTCAAAAAGGAACTGGACGTTTTGGTCCTTTTATTAAATGGGATGGCTTGTTCATTAATGTGAGTAAAAAGTACAACTTTGATAATTTATCACAACAAGATATCGAGGCTTTAATCGAAGATAAAATTCAGAAAAATATTGAAAAAGTACTGCATAATTGGGAAGACGAAGAGATTTTGGTCGAAAAAGCACGTTGGGGTCGCTCAGTTATTACTAAAGGAAAAATCAAAATTGAATTGAGTAAAGATGTCGATGCAACAAAACTAACTTTGGAAGAAGTGCAGGAAATGATTGCTAAGAAAACCCCTGCTAAAAAAGCACCCGCTAAGAAAGCGTCAGCCAAAAAACCAGCGGCTAAAAAAGCAGTTGCCAAAAAGAAATAAAGCGTTTAAATAGATTAGATCTCGCCTTTTTTTAATTAAAAAGGCGATTAAAAAACATACAATGGAATTTGATTTTCTATCCCCTCTTCAAGACGACTTTTTAGAGGTTGTTTATAAGCTTAATCCTCAGCAATTGGGGAGTAAAATTGTTTTTCATACACAAGATCAATTTCCGGATTTAAATAAAGTAACCATTGCTATTGTAGGGGTTTTAGAAAACAGAGGTGTAAAGAACGCGACTTCGGTTGATCTAACCGCGATACGCAATGAACTCTACTCTATGTTTCCTGGTAATTGGGATGCTTCAATTGCAGATCTAGGAAATATAGCAGCAGGAGATTCCATAGATGATTCCTACTTTGCACTAAAAAAGATCGTTGCTCATTTAATCAAAAACAGAATCATACCTATTGTTCTTGGGGGATCTCAAGACCTTACTTATGGTTTGTATAGAGCCTACGACGAATTGGAGCAAATGGTGAATCTTGTCGCGGTTGATAGCAAGTTCGACTTTGGAAAAGAAAACGAAAATGTATCTGCAAATTCGTATTTAACTAAAATTATTATCGACGAACCAAATAATTTATTCAATTATTGTAACATAGGCTACCAAACGTACTATAATTCACAAGAAGAAATTGATTTGATCGAAAAATTGTTTTTCGATGCATATCGTTTGGGAGAAATTTCCAATAATCTAGCACTAGCAGAGCCTGTTTTTAGGGATGCTGATATTGTTAGTTTGGATTTAAACGCTGTTAAATCTGCTGATTCAGGAAATTTTAACTCGTTTGCTCCTAATGGATTTAATGGTAAAGAAATTTGTTCTTTAGCTCGGTATGCTGGTATTAGTGATAAGGTGTCTGCTTTTGGGATCTTTAATCACGGTAGTTCATACCAAGAGGCTCCTTTGATCGCTCAAATTGTATGGTATTTTATTGAAGGATTTCATTATCGTTCAAATGAGTATCCCTTTGGTAGCAGAGAGAGCTATATAAAATACATTGTACCCATCGAAGAGGAGGTACTTGTGTTCTACAAAAGCGATAAAACAGAAAGATGGTGGATCGAAATACCTTTTATTTCAAATGTTAATAATAAATTAAAAAGGAATACGTTATTATCATGTTCCTATGATGAATATTTAGGAGCTTGCAACCAGGAATTGCCAGAGAGATGGTGGAAAGCACAGCGTAAAAACATCGTTTAGGACTTTATGGTTCTATTTGAAGTGAAAGACCAGAATTAGCTCTGATGTCTTAAGTTATTTTTATAAAAAGAGTATTTTGACGAATAAATATGTATTATATCGTGTTTTTTTACACTTTATCTTCAAGATATTTTTTTTATAATTTATTTAACTTTAATTTTGTTTTTTATTCTATTTTAAGAGAAGAAGTATTGTTTTATTAATAAATTATAAATAGGTTTACAGACTGAAAAAATAATGAATATAACCCGAATTTTTATGAAGAAGTTCATTGCGTTTATGGCAATTTTAACCTTATTGATTGGTTGTGGTAAATCAAGTGATAAAGGAGAATTAGTGGGTGTTAAAGGGCAGAAGTGGAATCCTGAAAAACCTTACGGGATGACTCTAGTTCCTGGTGGCGCTTTTATTATGGGTAAATCCGATGATGATGTAGCTGACATACAAGATGCTCCTACCAAAACAGTTACTGTTCCTGCGTTTTACATGGATGAAACTGAAATCACTAATAGTGAATACCGTCAATTCGTAGAATGGGTGAAGGATTCAACTATGCGTGTTCGTCTAGCTATCTCAGCAGACATGAACGGTATGAAACCAGGTGATGGTAAAGGAAACAAAGGTGGTAGTATTGGAGATTTTGCATTTAACGATGCTGATCCTGAGAAAATGACGGCCTACGACAAGTATATGTATGATAACTACTATAGTATTGGAACTGCAGATGATCCTTACGCAGGTAGAAAGTTAAATAAGAAAGTTAAATTAATAAAAGATCCAAAATTATACCCTGACGAATATTATGTCGAGGTTATGGATTCGATGTATTTGCCTAATGATCAGTCTTACAATGGCTTGAGGACTATTGATGTAAATAAATTAAAGTTCCGCTACTCATGGATGGATATTCAGGCTGCTGCTAAAGCGAAGGTAGGAACGCGTAAAGATTTCATTAGGACTGAGGAGGTTAGGGTTTATCCTGATACGACTGTGTGGATTAAAGATTTCGCTTATTCGTACAATGAGCCTATGCATAATGATTATTTTTGGCACAAAGCTTACGGAGAATATCCTGTGGTAGGTGTAAAATGGACTCAGGCTAAAGCTTTTTGTGAATGGAGAACTTTAAATAAGAACTCATACATTAAAGCTAAAAAGAAGGGTCACGATCAAATTAACCACTTTAGATTGCCATCTGAAGCGGAATGGGAGTACGCTGCTAGGGGAGGTTTGCAGTCTGCAACTTATCCTTGGGGAGGACCTTACACTAAAAGTGATAGAGGTTGTTTCTTAGCCAACTTTAAACCAAGTCGTGGTGACTATGCAGCTGATGAGGCTTTATACACTGTTGAAGCTAAATCTTATGAGCCTAACGGTTATAATTTGTACAACATGGCAGGTAATGTTTCAGAATGGACAAACGACAGTTATGATGCAAATGCGTACGAATATGTTTCTACAATGAGTCCAAATGTATTTAATACTTCTAACAAGCGTAAAGTAGTTCGCGGTGGTTCTTGGAAAGATGTTGCATACTTTTTGCAAGTAAGTACAAGAGATCATGAGTATGCTGACTCTGCAAGAAGCTATATCGGCTTTAGAACTGTTCAGGATTACATGGGAGTGGAGAAAACAGGTAAAGGAACACGCGTGAAGACCAGATAAGAAACCCTTTTTACAATTATATAAAAAAAACCAAATCTAACAAAACACAAAATTTAAAAAAATTATGGCATTATTAGGAAAAAAAACAATGAATTTTGCATACGGAATGGGAGCTGCAGTGGTTATCGTAGGAGCTCTTTTTAAAATCACTCACTTCGAATTAGGTCCCTTAACTGGTACTGTTATGTTATCAGTTGGATTGTTAACTGAGGCTTTGATTTTTGCATTATCAGCTTTTGAGCCGGTAGATGATGAACTGGATTGGACATTAGTTTATCCTGAATTAGCAAACGGAGTAAAAGGACCTGCTAAAGCAAAAGCTAAAGTAGAAACGCCTACAGATACTCAAGGTATGCTTTCTCAAAAATTAGATGCGATGTTGAAAGACGCTAAGATTGATGGAGAGCTTATGGCTAGTTTAGGAAATAGTATCAAAAATTTTGAATCAGCTGCTAAAGGAATTGCTCCTGCTGCTGACGGAATTGCTGCTACTAAAAAGTACAGTGAAGAGTTAACAACAGCTGCTGCGCAAATGGAGTCTCTAAACAGTTTGTATAAAATTCAATTGCAAAGTGCTTCAAGAAATGCTCAAATCAATGAAGAAGTTGTTGAAAATAACATTAAATTAAAAGAGCAAATGCAATCTTTAACTACAAACTTGTCTTCGTTGAATGGAGTTTATGGTGGTATGTTATCTGCAATGAGTAACAAAGGATAATTAGTTTCGAACTATATTAAAAACAATAAACTAATTATTAGAAAATATGGCAGGAGGAAAACTAACCCCTAGACAGAAGATGATTAACCTAATGTACTTGGTTTTCATCGCTATGTTGGCAATGAATGTTTCAGTAGAAGTAATAACAGGTTTTGGATTAATGAATGAAAAGTTTGAAAGTTCAAACGAAAATTCAAAATTATCAAATGATCAAATGCTTGCAGCATTAGAGGCTAAAGCTTCTGAGGCTAAAGGAGAATTTGCTGTAGCTGCAGTAACGGCTCAAAAAGTGAAAACACTAACCGATAATTTTTACAATTATCTTGCTTCTTTAAAAGAGCAAGCTAATAAAGGTTATGTGGTAAATCCTGATACAGGCAAATTGCCTTATGAGGAGATGGATAAAGGAGATAATATTGATGATTGGTTCATCGGTGAAGGTTATACTGCAAAAGGAAAAGAGATTGTTGCTAAAATTGAGCAATACAAATCTGATATGAAAGTAGCTTTGACTGGAGATAAAAAGTATGCTTTAATCATCAAAGAAATCGAAGATAAATTTAGTACTGCAGACGTTAAGAATAAAGATGGAATTGCTATTAAGTTTTTATCGTATCACTTTAAAGGTTATCCAGCTATTGCATCAATTGCAAAGCTTTCAAGCTGGCAAAATGATATTAACAAAGCGGAGTCTGATGTATACAGTGCTGCATTAGGAAAGGCTGCTGTAGCTGCTGCTTCATACAGCAACTATCAAGCTATTGTTGTATTAGATAAAAATGCTTATTTTCAAGGTGAAGCGGTTACAGGAAAAGTCGTTTTAGGTCGTTATGACGAAAACACAAAACCAATTAGCGTGACTGGGGCTAAATTAGACCCAGCGACTGGACAAGCAAAAATTGCTTTGACAGCAGGTGGTGTTGGTGAACAAAGTATTGCAGGTCAATTTACCTTTGTTGAAGATGGTAAAACAATTCCATTAAAATTTGCGGGTAAATATGTTGTAGTACCAAGACCTAATTCAGCTACTATCGCTGCAGATAAAATGAATGTTGTATATAGAGGTGTTGTTAATCCAATGTCTATCTCATTTGCAGGTATCGCTGACAGTGATGTTACTGCTTCTGCTCCAGGTTTAACTAAGGTAGGTAATGGTAAGTACAACATGAGTCCACAAGGTGGAAGTGAAGTAGTTATCAGCGTATCGGGTAAAATGGCTGATGGTAAAGTTGCAAATGACAAGAGAGTATACAGAATTAAAGGTATACCGGGCCCAACTGGTACTATCAGAGGTGAGACAGGTGTTGTTAAAGGACCTAAATCTAACCTAGAAATTGCGACAATAGGCGCTAAACTAGAAGATTTTGATTTTGAAGTTGGTTTAGACGTTGTTGGTTTCAATTTCAAAATTGCTGGACAACCTACAGTTGTTGTACAAGGAAATAGATTGAATTCACAATGTAAAGCTGTTCTTTCGAAAGCAGGAAGAGGCGACCAAGTTACAATTTCAGAAATAAAAACTAAATTAGTTGGAGCAGGTAGTTATTTATTACCTAGAACTGCACCAGTTATTTTTGAATTACAATAATAAGGAAGCATCTTAGAGGTGTTTTCGATATTCTATAATCATACCATTATGAACGTAAGAAATTTTTTGATAGTTATTATTACTCTAACTACGAGTGTGGCTTCCATTGCACAGTCAAATTTGCTTAATGCAAAAATACCTGAAGAAATCGGGTTAAAAACTGCTGCACAACTTATTTCAGATAATGATAAACCATTAGCATATGGTTACGTTCATGATAGAGATGTGTTGATGGGTAAAATGACATGGGAGATTATTGATCTTAGTGAAAAGATCAACTTTCCTTTATACTTCCCTATTGATACAGCTAATATTGGTTCAGACAGAAGATCATTATATGATGTACTAACAAAAGCAATCCGTAACGGTGATATAAGTGAAGTGTATTCTGATAGTTACTTC
>CAXBGV010000157.1:0-6822 GCA_963975235.1 uncultured Flavobacterium sp.
CAATTTGCCCTTTAGCAATTCCTCCCATAGCAGGATTACAAGACATTTGCGCAATATTCTGCAAACTCATTGTAACTAACAAAGTCTTGGAGCCTAAATTAGCAGCTGCAGCCGCAGCCTCAGATCCAGCATGACCAGCACCCACCACAATAACATCATATTCTTCTTGAAACATCTTGAATTTTGAATTAATCCGACTTCGTCGGAAATACTTTTACATTAAAACACCAAACACTTGTTCCACGTGGAACACAAAAAACAACAAACAAAAAAGTGTTTCACGTGGAACATTATAACAACTCTTTTCTATATAAGCAGCTTATTGTTTCACGTGGAACAATGCTATTTTTTCATCTTCTTTACTTCGCATTACTAGTTCGTCAGTATCACTTTTATCTTTATACCCACAATAATGCAACATACCATGGACTATGACCCTTAACAACTCTTCATCAAAACTAACGTTAAAATCTTTTGCATTGTCAACAACACGTTCTACAGATATGAAACAATCTCCATTGATTTCATTTCCGACAGAATAATCAAAACTGATAACATCAGTGAGCGTATCGTGATCTAAATATTCAACATTTATTTTATGTAAATATTCGTCATCGCAAAATATATAATTAATCTCGCCTTCTTTTTTATTTTCAGAAACTATAACAGCAGACAGCCATACGCTAATTGCTTGCTCGTTGCTTAAACTAAAGTCATTCTCGTAATTAAAATTGATCATTTCTTATTAAAATATTCGTGAACCTTTCGGTTGTAATTAGAGCGCAAAGGTAATGATTGTCTGTTTAAAATCTCTACGCTCTTCAAATAATCTACTAGCGCCTCAGGCAATACATTAGCGTTATTATTATAATTATTTTTACCTACTTGTGACTGTCTCAAATTGTCTTCGCCTTGTGTTTGAATAGCAGTTTTTAACTTCAATAATTCTTGACTAACATTTAAAATTTTATTCACAGTTTGCTTACTAAACCCACTATTTAAAATATCTTTTTCAATCTGCTTCATTTTATCAAGTGCTAGAGTCCCAGCACCACTTACACCTTGCTTTTTCAATTCAGCATCAAGTGCCTCTCGTAATTCCTTTTGCTTGTTAAAAATATCCATAATTTCTTTAGCATTACTTTCGGATTCATTACTTCCGTCACCCCTTTCTTTGCCTTCACCAGACTTACCTTCTTTGTTCATACCCTCTTTCATCTTCTCACCTAACTCCTTTTGCTTAGCGATAATATCCGGCAATTGCATGCCTTTACCTCCACCACTTTTTGGCTTACCACCGCTCGCACTACTAAGATCCATTTGCATGTTAGATAAAATACCGCTGAGAAAATCACCTAATTTATTGGCTGCTGCTATTACATAATGCTGGTGAGAAACACCCTTTGGAATTTTAGAATCAGAAAAACTTTCAATAGCCTTATCTAAATTGTATTGTGTAGCGCCAACTTCCTTAGTAATGTCTTCAGTAAAACGTGGATTTCGCAAAGAGATTGCAAACAAACTATCATCTATATGTTTAAATTGTAGACGCAAATCTTGCTGCTTTTTAATGTTTTTATTAAACGAAGGTGCACCAGAATTAAGGTATCTCACCTCTTTCATTACTACTTCCTCCGATAGAGAAAAAGCTAACAAATTGTCCAAAACTTGTCGTAATACTTGAATATCCTCTTGCATTTGCTCCACATCAGAACCCTCTAAACTATCATCCATTTTCTTAGATAATGCCTTCATCTTCGATGCAGCATTTTTTTGACTAGCCTTAGCCTTAGATTTACTATCCTTACTAAGTTCTTCTAAAGACTTATCCAAATCCGTATCTATCGATATCTGTAAATTCTTATCATCTCCTATATCCATAGGAGATTTCAATGCTTTATTGTCTTCACCTATTTGACGTATATCCTCCTTAATTTTATCAAATTCTTTATTGATCTCGCTTTGCTTTGAACCTAGATTGTCCTTTTCACTATCACTGAGGTTTTGCTGCTTATCGGCAAGTTTCATAAGTTTATCGGCAATCTGCTCCGCCTTCTTTTGGACATAAAACTTTTTAGTTAATTCAACTAGCTGCTGCAGATTTTTACTTTGATTCTTACTGTTCTGCTTGAATTTATCAATCTTACTTACAAGCTCTTCTTTGTTAAGCTTATCATTAATATCTTGTAATTCTTGTAACAACTTACTGTTCTTATCTATAACATCAGTTGCATTGTCAATACGTTTCTCTAAAGCTTTTTTAAATTCATCTTTGCCATTAGATGTCTCCTTATCTAAATTATTTTTTAATTTATCTGCAAAATCACGCATCATCTGATCCTGCTTTTTTTGCTCCTGAATGAAATCCTTAACCTTCTGCTGTTCATTAAAATCGAAATTATCCTTCTCCTTACCTACTTTTAGCACCTTATCCATTTGAGAAAATTGCTTTTCTTGATTTTGAAGAGAGCGCTGTAAGCCTTTGATATTATCATTTTGTTGATCAAAAATTAAATCATTAGTTTCCTCGACAGAACGAACTCTCGAAGAAAAGACAACAGATTTCGAACTTTTGTAATTATGCAAAACGTCATTATCAAAAACCTCAAAATAATACTCGTAATCTACACCTTGACTGACAGGGAAAGTACCTGGAAAAGAAAAGACGAACTGATCAACTGAACCAGTTTTAATAGGAAGTGTTCCACGACTGACAATAGAGGGATTAGTGCGGTCATAGTAAACAACCTGCAGTTTACTTAGACCATAATCGTCCCATACTTCACCAATGATATACTTAGCATTAAGCTTTAAACTATCTGGACTTACACGAGCACTGATAACAGGGAACTGATCTTTAATAACAGTTAACTGATAATCTAATTTTTCGAAGCTTTTACCACCATCATTTATAGTAACAATTTGGTAATCTGTATTTTGTACGATACTTTTTCTATATAAAAATAAATTTTTATCATTTGAGAACGCAATTTGGCCCTTACCAACTATCATTTGAATATCATGCGTAGCAACAGCATTAATTTTCCATGTAACAACTGTACCTTCAGGAATACTAGCATTGCCACTACCCGAAATAACCTCATTTTTACGTCCTGTACAATCAGGAAAGTCTAAGTACATCACAAAATTAGTAATGGAAGGAACTGCTACAACAGCTAAATTATATTCTAAGGAACTAACACCGTTAGCCTCGAAGTGAAAAGGCAAATTTTTTCCTGGTTTAACAATACGATAAACAAACTCACCTATACCAATTTTCTCCATATAATAACTTTGACCTTCTATAAAAATCATAGTATTATCGGGTACCAATGATCCAACGGTTTTAACACGAACAATATAATCGTTACTTTCATCGACAGTCAAACTAGAATTGAGAATAACGAATTTAAAAGGAGCCGGAGGTAAAAATTCTTTTTTAAAATGCAATACTCTGTTAAAACTTTGCGCTACTAAATTACTGTTGCCCGACATTACGATTAACGCTAACACTACAATAGGGACTATTGCAAGCGGTATGAACTTTTTAGTAGACTTATAATTAATTGCTTTACTGAAAGGTACAAACTTTAAATCATCAGACTTCTGATCTATAGAAGCTTCAAGCAAATCAGACTTGTAGCCGTCAGGAATAGTTTGACTTAACTGTACAAAATTGATCAACCTATCATCCACCTCTTTAAAGTGCTGACCAATAATAACAGAAGCAGCGGCAAAATCTAATCCCTTGCTTATCTTAGTTAATTTAAATATAGGCAAGCAAATATATCGTACAAGCAGAAATAACTCAACAACAACAAACAACCAAAACAAGATAGACCTTCCTAAAGGCTTTAACCATAGAAAATATTCAATGACAAGTGTACCTAAAAAATACAATAAACCCAACCCTAAAAAAAGTAAAACACCTCTACATAGCTCGTTGACATAATACTTCCTAATAAACTCCTCTAGCTTTTGATAAATAACATTGGTACCATTCACAATAATTCGATCTTTTTATAACCAATAAAAGTACTAATTATAATGATAAATAAATTAAGAAAAACAAGAAACCTAAAAACAGCACAAATTACTCATTTTCATATATTCCTATTCCCCATTTGATATTGTATCTTTGACACAAAATTATAGACATGTCAAAAAACATACGTGTGCGCTTTGCACCAAGTCCAACAGGGCCATTACATATCGGAGGTGTACGAACAGCCCTATTTAACTATTTATTTGCCAAAAAACATGGCGGAACTTTTTACCTAAGAATAGAGGATACTGACCAGAACAGATTTGTACCTGGAGCAGAACAATACATATTAGAAGCACTAGAGTGGTTAGGAATTGCTCCTGACGAAACTATAGGGAAAAACGAGAAATTTGGACCTTATCGTCAAAGCGAAAGAAGACATTTGTATAAAACTTATGCTGACGAACTAATTAATTCTGGTTGGGCTTACTATGCATTTGATACACCAGAAGCACTTGACGCTTTTAGAAAATCAGAAGAAGACCAAGGCAAAACTTTTATATACAACCACACCAATCGAGAAAAACTAGATACATCATTAGTTCTGACAACTGAACAGACGACTGCAAGAATAGCAAACGGAGAACAGTTCGTAATACGATTTAAAACACCTGAAAATGAAACTTTACATTTACATGACATCATAAGAGGCGATGTCAAGTTTGAAACGAGTTTACTTGATGATAAAGTGTTATTTAAAAGTGACGGTATGCCTACATACCACCTTGCTAATATTGTAGATGATCATTTAATGGAAACTTCTCACGTAATTCGTGGAGAGGAATGGCTACCTTCGATGCCACTACATGTATTATTGTACAGAGCATTTGGATGGACTGCGCCACAATTTGCGCATCTACCACTTATACTAAAACCTGTTGGAAACGGAAAACTATCAAAACGTGATGGAGATAAATTAGGATTTCCTGTATTCCCATTAGAATGGAAAAACGACGAAGGAATAGCGTCCGGCTACAGAGAAAACGGATTTTTTCCTGAAGCAGTTATTAATTTTTTGGCTTTATTAGGATGGAATGATGGAACTGAGCAAGAGTTGTTCACATTAGCTGAACTTATTGATAAATTTGATCTCAATCGTGTTCATAAAGCTGGAGCAAAATTTGATCCAGACAAAAACAAATGGTTCAATCATCAATACTTGATCAAAGCAGATAATGAGATATTGGCGAAAGCCTACACTCCTATCCTAGCAGAAAAAGGATTTACAGTAAAAGAGGATACTGTTATAAAAATAGTTTCATTAATAAAAGAAAGAGCACACTTTGTATCAGAATTCTGGGAGATGAGTAGCTTCTTTTTTCAAGCACCAACTGCCTACGACGACAAAGCTACTAAAAACTGGAAACCCGATACACCAGCTTTGATGACACAATTAAACGCTGTTTTAGCTAATATAACAGACTTTAACTCTGTTAATATAGAAACTATAGTAAAAGAATGGATGACGGCTAATGAAATAGGAATGGGAAAAGTAATGCAACCCTTTCGATTGAGTTTAGTTGGAGCATTGAAAGGTCCTCACCTATTTGATATTGTCGAAGTAATTGGAAAAGAA
Organism: uncultured Flavobacterium sp.; assembly: GCA_963975235.1. Classification (GTDB taxonomy): domain Bacteria; phylum Bacteroidota; class Bacteroidia; order Flavobacteriales; family Flavobacteriaceae; genus Flavobacterium. The sequence continues at coordinate 5,622 of CAXBGV010000157.1, forward strand.
GAAACGATAAATAGAATTGAAAAAGCAATAGCAACATTATAATAATCAAAAAGCTCTCGTAAAACAGAGCTTTTTTTATGCTAAATATTAAAACTAAACATAAATTCAAACAAAATTACCATTTAATCTCTAACATTACCAACTTCAAATAAAAATTTACAACCACAAGGAACAGCATAGGTCGAGATAAAGACAAAATAAAAAGCTTAAAGACTAAAGATTTTTCGTAATTTAACGGTAATTTAAAAACTAAATAAAACTATTATGAACATTGCATTAATTATTATTCTTGTACTAGGATTCTTCATTTTACTGTCCTCTTTCTTCACAGTGAAGCAACAATCATCAGTAATCGTCGAGCGGTTTGGAAAATTTCACAGCGTAAGACAATCAGGCTTGCATTTAAAAATTCCGTTAATAGACAGAATTGCAGGACGTGTTAACCTAAAAATTCAACAGTTAGATGTTATCATTGAAACAAAAACGAAAGATAATGTATTTGTAAAACTAAAAGTTTCAGTACAATTTATGGTGGTTAAAGACACTGTATATGATGCATTTTATAAATTAGAATATGCACACGATCAAATTACATCTTACGTATTTGATGTAGTACGTGCCGAAGTTCCTAAATTAAAGCTCGATGATGTATTTGAAAGAAAGGACGATATCGCAATTGCAGTAAAAAGAGAGCTAAACGAAGCAATGACAACTTATGGATATACAATTATAAATACTCTTGTAACAGATATAGACCCGGACATCCAAGTTAAAAATGCTATGAACAGAATTAACGCAGCAGATAGAGAAAAAACAGTTGCTGAATTTGAAGCAGAAGCATCTCGAATTCGTATTGTTGCTAAAGCAAAAGCTGAAGCAGAAAGCAAAAGACTGCAAGGACAAGGTATAGCTGATCAAAGACGAGAAATTGCAAGAGGATTGGTAGAAAGTGTAGATGTATTGAACAGAGTTGGAATCAACTCACAAGAAGCATCAGCTTTGATAGTTGTTACTCAGCATTATGATACTTTACAAGCAATTGGCGCAGATACCAATTCTAATTTAATATTACTACCTAACTCACCACAAGCAGGAAGCGATATGCTAAACAATATGGTTGCTAGCTTTACAGCAAGTAATATGGTTGGAGAATCAATGAAACAAGGCAGGTCAACTACTAAAACAATTAGTAACAAGCCAA